>CAZHIV010000364.1:0-19849 GCA_964532675.1 uncultured Planctomycetaceae bacterium | reverse complement strand
CGGGACAATCTCGTCGTCGAACACGCCCTCGGCCGTGGCCTTGCGGGCCCGCGTGTAGCTCCGCACCGCGAAATCGTCCTGGTCCTGCTTGGTGAACTCGCATTTGGCCGCGCACTGGTCGCCGTAGATGCCCATGTGCTTGTCGCCGTACACGTCCCACAAGCCGTCGTGGATCATCGAATCCACCAGCACGCCGTTGCCCATCCGGTATCCTTGCCGGGCTTGCGGCAGCAGATACGGCGCCAGGCTCATGCTCTCCATGCCGCCGGCCACCACGACGTGCGACTCGCCCAGGCGGATCGACTGGCTGGCCAGCATCACCGCCTTCAGCCCGGAACCGCAAACTTTGTTGATCGTCATCGCGCCGACCGACGGCGGCAGGCCCGCTTTGATGGCCGCCTGGCGCGCGGGATTTTGCCCGGTCCCAGCGCCCACGACGTTGCCCATGATGACTTCATCCACTTCATCGGGCGGAAGTTTCACTCTTTCGAGCACCGCCTTGATGCACGTGGCGCCGAGCTCCGTGGCCGGCACTGCCGACAACACGCCACCCAGCGATCCGATTGGCGTTCGCACGCCGGCTACGATAAGTGCGTCGCTCGCCATGAATCATCCTCCGATTTGCCGAGGTCTGAACTGTTAGCGTCGTCCGTCAGGACGAACCGGCCTCGCCCCAAGTCAGACTCCAGGGCAGTCGGTTCGGCGTTGCCGCCGACGCTAATGGAACGCGATACACGATCAACTGGCCGCCTTGACGCCCAGTCCGATCAATTTGCTAAGCGCTTCTTGTGTCTCCTTCACTTGCAGCTCGCCCACCTCGCGCATGACTTCCAGGCTCTTTTTGCACAGCTCCTCACACCGCTTGACGTACTCCTCCGGGTCGGCCGACTGGACGACGCGAAACGCCTCGTCGAGCGACTCCAGCGCCAACCGGTGTTGCTCGTCGAGTATTTCGCGATGCTTGCCCAACATTTCCTTGACGGTCTTGGCCCAATCCTTTTGGAACTTCTGGGCGCGCTCCACCCAGGCATTCTGCGGCTGCGGGAAGCCGGGCCAGTTCGCGCCCCATTGGCGGAACAGCTCCTGCTGCATTTCAATGTTCGCCTCCGCGGTCTTCCGCAGGCTATCGAACGCCTGCTCGAACACATTGCTCACTGGCTTGGTCTGCGTGTCCATGATTTATTTCTCCCTGCTGGGTTAAGGTGCCAAACGCCCCGGCAATTGCCATTATGCTGCACATGCAGCATTCCTCTGCTTGTATTTTCCCGTGTCCACAGCAAAAATCAAGTACCAATTTGCTGAATCCGCGTTATCTCTGTAACATAATGCCATACAACTACATACGCCATGGCTTGGAGCGCATTTTGCCCGCTATTGCCCATGGCGCTCGTCCTGCAATGCTGCATTCACAGCACCCCAGAGGTATAATTAGTCCGGAAGCTCCCAGTCAGCCGTCAGCCCTCTGCACTGCCATGTCCGACGAACCAATTCGCATCAAGCGTTATCCGAACCGCCGCCTCTACGCGAGCCACACCAGCCGCTATGTCTCGCTGCCGGAGATCGAACAAATGATCCGCGACGGCGCGACGGTGGAAATGGTCGATAGCCAAACAGGCGACGACATCACGCGGACCGTCCTGGTGCAAATCATTGCCGAAAAGCACCCCGACAAGATCGCGATGTTCCCCACGGCGATGCTGCATTCGATCCTACGCGCCAACGACGTAATGACCGAATTCTTGCGAGAGTACTTTCGCAATTCGTTAACCTACCTCGATTACTTTCAGAAGCATGGTGCTTCCGCCCCGTTTGAACAGCCGATGCATTGGATGAATGCCTGGCTGGACAGCTGGCCCAGCCAGCCAATTGCGAAAGGCGCGCCAAAGTCGGAGGAACAGGCGGCCCCCGACGAAGAAGGCGAAATCACCGAGAGAATCGCACGGCTGGAATCGCGCATCGCGGAGTTGGAAGCCGAACGAGCTGGATCAAAATAGACACATAGTGTGCCCCTTGGCGCGCTGTGCCGCAGCGCGCCATTCGCCAGGAGCCGCCCGATGTCAGAGCCATTATCCAGGATCCTTCGTCCGCATAGCGTGGCGGTCATTGGCGCCAGTATCAAGGCCAGGTCAGTCGGGCGCACCGTGCTGGAAAACTTAAAGCAGGCCGCGTTTCCAGGCCCGCTCTATCCGATCAATCCCAGGTACGACACGCTGCTCGATCTGCCGGCGTACGCCTCGATTCGCGCGCTGCCGGGCGCGCCCGATCTGGCCATCATCGCCACACCGGCGCCGACCGTGCCGGCGTTGGTCCGCGAATGCGGCGAAGCGGGGGTCTTCGGACTCATCATCCTTTCCGCAGGCTTCCGTGAAGTTGGCCCGGCCGGGCAGGCCCTTGAAAAGGAGCTGGCAGCGGAGATCGCCAAGTTCCCCGAGATGCGCGTGATCGGCCCGAATTGCCTGGGCGTGATGGTGCCCGACAGCAAGCTGAACGCCAGTTTCGCCGCCGCGATGCCGCAACCGGGCCGCATCGCCTTCGTCTCTCAATCGGGTGCGCTGTGCACTTCCATCCTCGATTGGTCGCTGTCGGAGCGCGTCGGGTTCTCCCACTTCGTGTCGATCGGCAACGCGCTGAACGTCACGGTCGGCGACTTGATCGACTACTTCGCCGAGTATCCGACGACCGATTCCATCGTGCTCTACGTCGAATCGGTGACGGACGCGCGGCGATTCATGTCGGCGGCGCGGGCCTTCACGCGGACCAAGCCGATCGTGGTGTACAAGGCTGGCCGGTTCGCCGAATCGGCCCAGGCGGCCGCCTCGCACACGGGCGCGATGGCCGGCGTCGACGCCGTCTATGAGGCCGCGTTTCGCCGCGCCGGCATGGTCCGCATCTATCAATCGGAGGACATGTTCGACTGCGCCGAGCTGCTCGCACGCCACCGCATTCCGGAGGGCGACCGGCTGGCCATCATCACCAACGCGGGCGGGCCCGGTGTCATGGCCGTCGATGAGCTGCTCGACCGGCAAGGTAACTTGGCCGAATTGAGTCCGGCCACGATCGAGAAGCTTAACGCAGTACTCCCAACACACTGGTCGCATCGCAACCCCGTCGACGTGCTGGGCGATGCGGGGCCGAAGCGCTTCGCGAATGCGCTAGAGCTCACGCTCAACGATCCGGGCGTCGACGCGGCGGTCGTGGTCCTCACGCCCCAAGCCATGACCGATCCCATCGGCACTGCGATCAGCGTCGCCGACATCCGCGCCAAAACCCATAAGCCCATCGTGGCCGCGTGGATGGGCGGCGCCTCCGTCGATCCGGGCCGACAAATCCTCAATCAAGCCGGCATCGCGACCTACGACTCGCCCGATCGCGCCGCCAGGGCGTTTATGTACCTCGTCTCCTATCGCCGGAACCGCGAAATCCTCTACGAGACGCCTCGCCAGATCCCGTTGAACGGCTTGGTGAATACAAAGCTCGCACGGAACCAAATCGATGACGCGGTGGCCGCCGGGCGGCACACACTGACCGAGCCGGAGTCGAAGGCATTGCTTGCGGAATTCGGCATTCCCACCACGATGCCGCAGCCGGCCTATTCGCCGACCGGGGCGGTTGCGCTGGCCCACCAGATTGGCTATCCGGTTGTGATGAAAATCAACTCGCCGCAGATCCTGCACAAGACCGAGGTGCAGGGAGTGGTCCTGGGCATCGCCAGCGATGAGAAAGTTCAGCACGAGTTTCAAGAGATGGTCGGCCGCGCCAAGCGCCTGCGGCCGGACGCCGAAATCAACGGTGTCACGCTGCAGCACATGCTGGCTTCGGCCGAAGGCGTGGAGCTGATCGTCGGGGCGAAGAAAGACCCCGTGTTCGGCGCCATGATGATGGTGGGCGCGGGGGGGATTGCCGCCGAAGTCCTTGGCGACCGGGCGCTCGAGCTGCCGCCGCTCAACGAACGGCTGGCGCGCCGGATGCTCGATTCGCTGCGCCTTCGGCCGATGCTGTACGGTTTCCGCGGCCGCCGGGCCATAAACGTCGATCGGTTGATCGAGGTCTTAATGAGGTTCTCTTACTTGATCGCCGAAAATCCCTGCATTGCCGAGCTCGACGTGAACCCCTTGCTGGCTACCGCCGACGACGCCGTTGCCTTGGACGCCCGCGTCATCCTCGATCCGCGGTGTGCCGGCGATCGGCCTCGCCCCTACTCGCATCTGGCGATCCGCCCCTATCCGGAAGAGTACATTCGACAGGCGAAACTCCGGGACGACACAGAAGTGCTGCTGCGGCCGATCCAACCGGAAGACGAGCCCATGTGGCACGAGCTGTTGAAGAATTGCTCGGAGCGCTCGATCTGGCTGCGGTTCCGCTACTTGTTCAAGGAGACGACCCACGAAATGGCGACACGCTTCTGCTTTGTGGACTACGACCGCACCATGGCGATCGTGGCCGAGGTGGAAACAGGCGGCAAGCGGCAGCTGGTGGGCGTGGGCCGGCTGGTGGCCGATCCGGAGCATCGCGAAGCGGAGTATGCTGTGCTCGTCGCGGACGCTTGGCAGCGCCGCGGCCTGGGTACGCAGATCACCGATTACTGCTTCGAAATCTGCAGCACGTGGGGCATCGACCGCGTGTACGCCGAAACTACCGCCGACAACCGGCCGATGCAAAGCATACTACGCCGCCACAACTTTACCGCCAAGAAAGCGACCGAACGCGAAATGCTCTACGAGGCTTCGCTCAGCGGCGGTCGAGCGGCATCACACCGAACGGCGATCGTGGAGTCCTCGTTCAGTTGATTGGCTCACACGGTCGCATCCCTAGCTGCGACCCGCCGGGTCGCGACTGATTCTTCAGCCTCACGTTCAAACGGCATCGATTGCGCCCGCGGTGTGCGTGGCGGAGCGCGGTGTGCCAGTTTGAAGCGCTTCGAAGGACGTGGACCGGCGAGTCGCTCGTCGACTAAGAGCCTGTCCCAGAACCGTCTGCGGAAGGGGGACAGGCACATTTTGCTCCGAAGACTCCGCAAAATGAGCCAGTCCCCGACGGTTCTGGGATAGGCTCTAAGCCGATTTCAGCTTGACTCCCCTGCGATGGGTGCAAATCGACGACGCACTGATACACCGGTATACAGTTTGCGAACCGGGAGGTACCCGTGCAGGCATTCACCCTCGATCGATTCGAATGCAACACCCCCTTGTCCGTAGGAGTATTAACATGAATCAAACGCTCGACCACGAAGTAGCCGAGAAAATCAAGCAGGAGCACGACATGTTGCGCGACAAGCTGCGGCAAATCCATTCCGCGCTCGCCGTACAGGAAATGGCCCCGCAGGAACTTAGCGGCTTGCTGAACGAGTTCCAATCTGCGCTGGCGGTCCACTTCTCGAATGAGGAGGAGTCGGAGGGCTTTTTCGAGTCCGTGACGGCGCACTCTCCTCGGCTCGCGCTTCAGGCGGGACAGTTGTGCATCGAACATGAAGCGCTGATGCAAAAAGCGACCGAGCTGTGTCGCTTCGCCGGAGCCGGCAGTCCTTCGCTGGCGTGGTGGCGTGAGCTCAGCTCGCGGTGCCACGAATTCAGCCGGCAGTTGATGCACCACGAAAGCGACGAGGGTCAACTTCTGCAACAGGCGTATCAAGAGGACCTTGGCGGAGGAGTGGATTAAAGGACACTATGCGGCGTCGGCTTCCGTCCGATTGCTCTCGTCAGTTAAACTGATCTTGTACGAGTTCTTTAACTGGTAGAGCCAATCGATGCCGTCGCAACTGTTTGAGCGCTATCGAGACTTGCAAAGCTACGTCGGCTGGACGGCGGACGACGCCGCGCGGATCAAGTCGGCAGCCGAACTGATTCGGCAACAGACGCACGTACTGATTGACGATTTTTACGAGGAGATCGAGCGGCATCCCGATGCGGCGCGGGTGATTACCGGCGGGCAGGAGCAGATCGCGCGTCTGAAGCACAGCCTGGTCGCCTGGCTGAGCGAATCGCTGGAAGGTCGCGGCGACGAGGCCTACGTGACGAGAAGGTGGAATATCGGCCTGCGGCACGCGGAGATCGGCCTCAACCCGGCGTACACCAGCGCCGCGATGTCGCGGCTTCGCAATGGTTTGATCGATATCCTTGCCCAAGCAAACTATCCTCCGCATGAATTCCACCAACTCGTCCTGTCGTTCAACAAGCTGTTCGACCTGGACCTGTCGATCATCCAAGATGCTTACAATTCGGAGTACTTGAGACGCGAGACGTTGGCCGAGCACGAACGTGGCGAGATCAAGTTTCGCCGTCTGGTCGAGGCCGCCGCCTGCATGGTCGTCATTCTCCGAGGCGACGACACAATCGCATATTTCAGTCCGTACAGCGAGGGACTCACCGGCTATTCGGCAAGCGAAGTCATGGGGAAGCCATTCATACCGCAATTCGTTCCAGGGTGGGCCCGCGCCGACGCAGCCCAGGCACTTTCCGCGACGCTCGCCGGTCAACCCACCATGTATCACGAAACGCCCATCCTGCGTCGCGATGGCGAGCAGCGCTGGCTTGTTTGGAATGCGCAGCGGCTGGAGGATTTCGATGGCGGCGCTGCCGTGCTCGCGGTGGGACAGGATTTTACCGAGCGCCGCGAGGCCCAGGAGCGCCTGCTCCGCGCCGAGCGACTGGCGGGCATCGGACAGATGGTGACGGGCATCGCCCACGAAAGCCGCAACGCTCTGCAGCGGATCCAGTCGTGCACCGAGATGCTGGAGCTGGAAATCGAGGACAATGAGGAAGCGATGCGGCTGGTGCGGCGCTCTCAAGAGGCGCAAGACAATCTGCTGCGCCTGTTCGACGAGGTACGCGGCTTCGTCGCGCCGATTCAATTGGAGCGCGCCGTGTGCCCGTTGGATCACATTTGGCGCGAAGCTTGGCAGCTGTTGGAAACGGCACGGCGCGGCCGCGATGCCACGCTGGTCGAGCATACGAAGAACATCGATTTGGAGACGAATATCGATCGTTTTCGCATGGTACAGGTATCGCGAAACCTCCTGGAGAATTCGCTCGCCGCATGCAGCGATCCCGCCGTGATCCGGATCGACTGCTGCGACGTACAATTGGATGGTAGACCGGCGATTGAAATGAGCTTGGCCGATAATGGTCCCGGATTATCGCGCGAGGCCCGTAAGAACGTCTTCGAGCCGTTCTTCACTACCAAAACCAAGGGCACCGGACTTGGCATGGCAATTGCAAGAAGAATCGTCGACGCCCATGGGGGGAAGATTGCCGTTGGCGACTCATCCGAGGGCGCAGAGTTCGTGATCACCCTGCCGAGATGATTTCCATGACCCGAACACTGCGGATTGCTGTGGCCGACGACGAGCCGGTCGTGCTCGATTACTTCCGGCGCATCCTGCCTCGGCTGGGGCACGAAGTGGTCGCCGCCGCCGCCAACGGCCGCGAGCTCGTCGAATTGTGTCGCCAGCACAAGCCCGATTTGATCATCGCCGACGTCCGCATGCCGGACATGGACGGCGACGATGCGATCGAAGCAATTTGCTCTGATCAGCCCACGCCGTTTATATTGATCTCGGCCTACAGCAAGCCACCCGGCATCATGAATGGCTTCGGTTCGGTCGAGCGGGCGTATCTTACCAAGCCCGTGAAGCGCGAGGATTTGGAGCAGGCCATCGATCAGGTCTGCCCGCCCGGTGCAGCAAGTTAGCTAGCGAGAGACAAGAGAGTAAGCGAGCCAATGAGTATGTGGTCAAGCGCGATCATACCTTTGTCACTTATTTGCCAACCCACCAACATTAACGACCATGACACAGGCTGCCGCGAAATCGCTCCTCGATCTGCTGCTAGTCGACGATGATTCGGAGCTCCGCTCCGACATGGCAAACTACTTCTCGCGGCACGACCTTCGCGTGGCGCAGGCCGAGAGCGGGGAGCAAGCGCTCGATCTATTGGAGCGCCGCTCGTTCGACGTCATGGTGCTCGATCTTATGATGCCGGGCCTCTCCGGGCTCGACGTGTTGAAGGAGATGCAAAAGCGCAATGCCGAGTGCGAAGTCGTCGTGCTCTCCGGCGAGGCGACGATCGAATCGGCCGTGGAGGCGATGACGCTCGGCGCCCGCGAGTTCCTTACCAAGCCGATCAGCCTCAAGGAGCTCGATCGCCTGGTGCGCAAGGCGTACGAGACGGGGCAGTTGCGCAAGGAAAACCGGCAGCTGAAAGCGGCACTCCGCTATCAGCAGTCGCCAACGCATATCATCGGCGAATCTCCGCAGATGCAGGACCTGTTTCGCCTCATTGCCCGTGTCGCTCCCACTGATAAGCCGATCCTGATCCAGGGCGAAAGCGGAACTGGAAAAGAGCTCGTCGCCCGCGCGCTGCATGATGCGAGCCCGTTGGCAGACAAGCCGCTCGTGGTGATTAACTGCGCCGCGCTTCCGGAAACGCTGCTGGAGAGCGAGTTGTTCGGCTACGAAAAGGGCGCCTTCACCGGCGCGGTGGGGATGAAGCAAGGTTTGTTCGAGGTCGCCGACGGCGGCACGCTGTTCATCGACGAGATCGGCGAACTGGCTCCGTCGCTCCAGGCCAAGCTGCTGCGCGTGTTGGAGGACGGCACGCTGCGGCGGGTCGGCTCGGTGAAGGAGCGACGCGTGCGCGTACGACTGCTGGCGGCCACCAATCGCGATTTGCAGGAAGAGGTCAAAGAGAAGCGGTTTCGCGAAGACCTTTTTTATCGCATCAACGTGTTGACGCTGTATTTGCCGCCGCTGCGCGAGCGGCCTGGCGACCTGGCCTTATTGATAAATCATTTCGTGGGGGACGACTGGCAAATCGATCCGGATGTCGTTCCCACGCTGGAGCGGTACAGTTGGCCGGGCAACGTGCGCCAACTTCAAAACGCAATCGACCGCGCCAAGATCCTTGCCGACGACGATCGGATCCGCGTGCAAAACCTGCCTCCTGAGATCGTCAACAGTGCCCACACGCGGCCGCATTTGGCCTCCGGCGATGTCGACCTCGACACGCTCACGCGCGAGCACGTCCTGGAAACTTACCATCGGCATGCGAGCAATAAGGCGCAAACGGCGCGGGCATTGGGCATTGGCCGCCGCACCCTTTATCGGCTTCTGGAAAAGTACAACGTCGCAGAGGTCCATGGCCGCCATCGTGTGGACGAGGGAAGATTGGTGTGAGCCGCACGCGATTTTCGTGGATCCAGGCCTCACAGCGCGTCGCGAAACGCCGCCATGCCTTGATCGCCGTGTGGGCCATTCTGGGCATCGCGAGCCATCTCATTCTGCGGTTTGTCGTTGACGCGAGCGAGCACGTGCAGCAATGGCCGCTGTGGGCGGTGCTGTTGGTGGGCGGCATGCCGCTCACCGTCGAACTGCTGGTCAAGCTGGTTCGCCGCGAGTTCGGCTCCGATCTGTTGGCGGGCCTCTCGATCGTTACGGCGGTGTGGCTCGAAGAGTATCTGGCTGGCTCCCTCGTGGTATTGATGCTCTCCGGCGGGGGGGCCCTGGAAGCCTACGCGGTCCGTAGCGCGTCGCAGGTCCTCGAAGCACTGGCCAGGCGCATGCCGTCGATCGCGCATCGTCGGCAGGACGGCAGTATGAACGATGTGGATCTGAGCCGTGTCCGCGTGGGCGACGAGCTGGTAGTATTCCCGCACGAGGTGTGCCCGGTCGACGGCACCGTTGTGGAAGGCCACGGCGCGATGGATGAATCCTACCTCACGGGAGAACCATACGTGCTCTCTAAAACGCCGGGTTCGTATGTTCTTTCCGGCGCAATCAACGGCGAGGCCGCGCTGTCGATTCGGGCCGATAAGTTGCCGGTCGATTCACGCTACGCTAAAATCGTCCAAGTCATGCGGGCCTCTGAGCAGCAACGGCCGCGCTTGCGCCGCCTTGGCGACCAGCTCGGTGCCTATTACACGCCGCTGGCGGTCGCCCTCGCCGTTGCGGCGTGGTGGGCAAGCGGCGAATCGATCCGCTTCCTCGCGGTGCTAGTCGTCGCCACGCCCTGTCCGCTGTTGATCGCGATACCTGTCGCCATCATCGGCGCCATTTCGCTGGCGGCAAAGCGCGGGATCATTATCAAGAATCCAGCCGTGCTCGAAACAATCAATCAGTGTCGTACCGCGATCTTCGATAAAACAGGGACGCTTACTTATGGCCGGCCGCAACTTACGGACCTGGCCAGCGCTCCGTCGTTTACTCCGGACGAAGTGCTGAGCCTGGCCGCCAGCTTGGAGCGATACTCGAAGCACCCTCTGGCCGACGCAATCCTGGCTGCCGCCCGAGATCGCCGCCTGGCGCTGCACGAGGCCTCCTCCATCAGCGAAGAACCGGGGCAGGGATTGCGCGGTCGAGTGGTCGATCGCGATGTCGTTATCACCGGTCGCAAAGGGTTGGCCGAGATTGATCCGCAGCACGCGGCTCAACTCGAGTCGCATTCGACTGGTTTGGAATGTATCGTCGCAATCGATGGGAAATACGCCGCCACACTCCGCTTCCGAGACGAACCCCGACGTGAAGGGGCATCGTTCATTGCCCATTTAACACCCAAACACCGTTTTGAACGACTGATGCTAGTCTCGGGCGACAGAGAAAGCGAAGTGCGTCACCTGGCCGATCGCGTCGGCATTCGCGAGATCCATGCGTCGCAGTCGCCGGAGGAAAAGCTCGACATCGTGCGGCGGGAAACGGCCCAAGCCAAAACGGTGTTCCTGGGCGATGGGATCAACGATGCGCCGGCGCTGACCGCTGCGACGGTCGGCATCGCGTTTGGACAGAACAGCGACGTCACCACAGAAGCTGCCGACGCGGTCATCCTGGACAGCCGGCTGGAGCGGGTCGACGAGCTGCTGCACATCAGCCAACGAATGCGACGGATCGCGCTGCAAAGCGCTGTCGGAGGTATGGCACTCAGCATCGGCGGAATGCTTTTCGCCGCCGCCGGATACCTGCCGCCGGTCGCCGGAGCCATCGTCCAGGAGTTTATCGACGTCGTGGTCGTGCTCAACGCCCTCCGCATGGCCCTACCGCCCGGCCGCCTCACCGATTTTTAGACGCCGCCTCCTACCCCGCCCCCCAGCGACTCGCCAGCCCGCCGTCTGCTCGCGGCTTAGCTCCCTCGAACGGCCACATTTGGCACACCCGCGCGCCCCACCGCACATCTACCACGGCACACCGCGCCAACTTGCGCGTCCCTTTGGCTGTCTTATCTAAACTACGCCGCGGCACGACACTTGCTAAGTGGTTCGCTCGGTGAATTGCCCCCGCCTGTCCTCGGCAATGCAAAGGAACCCCAGCCATGCAAACCACGTTGCGACATCCCCACATATTCGATGCCTATCTGTTCCGCTGGCTAGCCCGGACGAGCGCCCTGGTGTTGCTGGCTGCGTGGATCGCGTTCGTGATTGGCGAGGCGGTGATGACGCACTTCGAAGCGCCATCCCTAACCACCTACTACCAGGCCGCCGCGTTGGCGATTGTATTCGCCGGCTACGCCGTCGGCTGGCGCAAGGAATGGGCAGGCGGTGTGATCGCGATCTTGGGAACGCTCGCGTTTTTCGCCGTGCACGTCATGACTCTCGGTATGCTGCCGCGGATGGGAGCGGCCTGGTTTGCCGCCCCAGGTATCCTGTTCCTGTTGGCAGCCTACGCCCGCAAGGTGAGCACCCGGGCGATGTGAGGCAACCATGGACATTCATAACATTCTCTTTCCCACCGACTTTTCGCACTACAACGGCGCCGCCCTGGAGTTCGCCGCCCGGCTGGCCGCGGAGTCCGGCGCCGTGCTGCACATCGTCCACGTGGACGACATGCGCGACTTGAACCTTGCCATGGCCGACGCCGGCTATCCTTACGTGCTGCCGGACGAGACGGAGGACCGCACCGAGATATGTGAGCGGCTCGTTCAGGTCGTGCCGCCCGTCGCGGAGGTGATGTACCAGCACCATTACCTCAAGGGCCTGCCCGTCACCCGAATCGTCGACTTCGCCGAGCGGGAAAATATCGATCTGATCGTCATGGCGTCGCACGGCCGCAGCGGTTTGGTGCGCCTGTTGATGGGCAGCATTGCGGAGGGCGTCCTCCGACGGGCGCCCTGCCCGGTGCTGATCGTAAAACAGCCGGCCAACAACGCCGCACCGGCCGAAAAGCCCGCATTCCAATCGTAATTCACTCCATCCCACCAGTTGCGGTGTAGCTGGCGCATACCGCCAACGCATTTCGCCAAAACGTCATTTCCAAACGCGCCCCCGAGCGCATCGACATCCGAAGGAGCAACGCGTGCCAAGTGCGACCCAACGACTGACCGCCGCCAATGTCATGCAGCGAGACATCGTCACCGTGTCGCCAATCGACACGCTACAGCAAGCGCTGGAGCTGATGACGGAGAACCATGTCACCGGCCTGCCCGTGATGGACGTCAATGGACGTTGTATCGGACTCATCACCTCCAGCGACATCCTCAGCTACGAGCAGGAACACGCCGACGATGCAGCCCAGGATCGCACCAGGCAATTCTTCGATCCCGAAACGCAGCAATGGGAGAGCATCTCGCCCTCGGCGTTCGGCTTGGAGGAGATCGGCGACGTGCGTGTCGAGGAGGTAATGACTCGCGAGTTGATCCGCGTGGACCGCGGCACGCCGCTGCGGGAACTTGCCCGCCGCATGATCGACGCCCGCGTCCACCGCGTCCTGGTGATGGACGACCGGGCAAACCTTTACGGCATCATCTCAGCCTACGACATCGTCCGCGTAGTGGCGGAGGCGGAGTAGATTGTAGCTCTTGTGCGAGCCACGGGAATGCGCCCAGAAATGCTCGGCATGCTGCCGCCACATCATGGGACTGTCCGCCACATGTCAGAGCGACCCGCTCTAAACCCTCGCTCTCGTCCGATGACTCTCAAGTTGAGCGTGTCTCTTCTTTGGTTACTGAACGTCACGCAGGAGTAACTGCTGTTGCCAAGTGCGGGGATCCGCCCGCATCAATCAGACGTTGCCGGATCGCTTGTAACTCCAGTGGCCCGAACTTCTCCGCGGAGCTGAGGGCGTACAGCTCCTTCACTGGTTTAATGGCCCGCTTCAAATGGGCCTACTCACCATAGAAAGCCTTGCTTCGGCGAACTTCACATCAAGAGCGGGCGACCGGACTCGAACCGGCGACATCCAGCTTGGGAAGCTAGCACTCTACCAACTGAGTTACGCCCGCAGACGGCGGCCGGCACGCATGTGGCCGACGGCATTCAGTCTAGCTCAGCCCGGCAGCAAATGGCAAGCAGCGGGAGAGCCGGTTTCAATCGTCCGTCGACGGGCGGTGCTGACCTTGCCGGCGGCTTGGCGAAGCCTCTACGATCCGGCCCCCTTCAACGGGCACGCTTCAATTCGCGCCGCAGGAGTGCCGCCATGCACGCCGCCCTGTTTTGGTTGCTGCTGACCGCCTCGCCGACCGCGCCGGATACGCTGGTGGTTTGTCCGGCGGAGTTTCGGCCCGCGCTCGCCGCTTGGGAAGAATACCGCCGCGGGCAAGGACATAGAATACTTGTCGTTGAACCGCCGCGCGACGCGGCAGACTTGAAAGACACGATCCGCCGCGTGGCACAAACGGGGACGCTGAAATACTTGGTGCTTATCGGCGACGTGCCCGGCCCCAAGGTCGACGCCTCGATCGGCCGCCGGGCCGGGATCCCCACCAACTACGTGCCGGCGCGGATCAACACCCGCTGGGGCTCGGAACCGACCATCGCGAGCGACACGCCGTACGCCGACATCGACGGCGACGACGTGCCGGATCTCGCCGTCGGCCGTATCGCGGCCGACTCGGTCGCGGAGCTCGAGGCCGTACTCAGCAAAATAATTCGATACGAGCAATCGGAAGAAGGCGACTGGCAACGTCGCCTGAACGTGGTCGTGGGGGCCGGCGGATTTGGAGCGGTGACCGACGCGATCGTGGAAGCAGCGGGCCGCCATGTGATTCAGCAAACGGTGCCTCGCGAATACACGATCGAACATACGCCGGTTCACGCGGTGTCGAAATCGAAGCGGCCCGGCCAGACACGCGCCGAAATCTGCCGGCAGCTCAATGCGGGAAACCTGGCCTGGGTTTACTTGGGGCACGGCTTGCCGACCGAGCTTGACCGCGTGCCGACGGCAGCCGGCGGCGAGCCGCTGCTGACGGTTGCGGACGTGCCGGAGCTGCGCTGTGGGCCGCACGGCCCGCTGGCCGTGCTGATGGCCTGCTACACGGGCGCGATCGACGCCCCGCGCGATTGCCTGGCGGAAGAGCTCTCGCTCGCCCCTGACGGGCCGGTGGCGGTGATCGCCGCCACGCGGGTCACCATGCCCTACGGCAACACGGTGCTGGGATACGAGCTGTTGCGGGCCTGCTTTCAGGATAATCGACCCGTGATGGGCGACATCCTGCTGACGGCGCAACAACGCACGAAAAACGACCCCGCGGGAGATCCAATGAGGCAATCGTTGGACGCCATGTGCCGCGGCCTGAGCCCGCCACCCGTGGACCTGGCCGCCGAGCGCGGCGAGCACGTGCTGATGTATCACCTGTTCGGCGACCCGCTGCTACGTTTGCGCCGCGGGTCCGCGAGAATTGCCCAAGCCGCCGCTGGCGAGCCGGTCGTGAAATAGGACGGCGCGGCTCGCAGGAATCTCTCTTCGCAGCCCTATCGAACGCCTTAGCCCAATGAGCCCGACGGCGAAGAACGCGCTGACCAGTAAAACGGCGCTGATCGGCTCGGGAATAACAACGTTGATCTGCGAAAATGTTTGATCAACCATCGACAGGGTGACGCTCTGACCGCCCTCCACGGCGATTCCCAGAATGTTCTTCTGCACATTGAGCGACTGTACGGGCGGCACGAAGAAGGTTTCATCCATGAGTTGGGCCATGTTCACGTTCTCGTCGTCGAATATCTCCATGGTATATTCGCCGCCAGGTCCGAGCGGCAGGAACGTCTCGGTGACGTTAATCGCCCCCACGTCGCCCATAACGTTCGGATTCCCCATTAAATGGGCGCCGGAGATCAGAAAACCCGGCCCCGCTGTAACCATATAGGTGATCAGGGCATCGGACGCGCCGGGCGACGACGCCAAGTCGGTGAACCCGCCCTGGAATCGAATACCGTAGTTCCCAAAGTCGTCCTGGATGCCAATTACGTTGACGAGGGTCGCGGCGGGCATTTCGCCCGTGGGCGAATAGGTGAAACTAGTGAATGTCTTATCGGCCACAACAATTTGGCCGCCGGGGGCGAGCAGCGACGACAAGGTAACCGTCGGGCCCACAATCGTGGCCGCGGAACAAGGAATACTCCAAAGTCCGACTGCCAATGCAAACAGCGATCCGCAAAGCAAACGCTCCGTCGTACACGTTTTTAATAACATGGTGTAATCTCTCAGATAGTTTTCACGCTCCATCGACGTAGCCGCGGAAACCCGCGGGCAGGCCCCTGCTGTCGAAGGACTTGTTCAAGTGCAATTTCTCGTTCGGTTGCGTGCTCGGATCATCTCTGGCAGTGCTGGCCGCTTCTGGCCACCAAACAGATGAACTGAGCTCAATTTCAGTGTTGGTTACCAGGCTGATCGCTTGTTGCGACGCTGGTGGATGCCTCGCTTGGCCATCTCGTTCGACCGGCTCCGGCGAGCGCGCTTGCGCGTTCGCTTAGCGTCTTTGCGCTGATTAAAGCTCTCCGGCGGCACCGAGCCGGTTTTCGGCGCCAACACCTCCTCATTGATCAGTTCCGTTACGTCGCCGTTCAAATACAGTCGCATCAGTAACTCGTTTCCGTGTTGTCGCGAATAGTACGATCTATCGAACGCGGCACCGGCCGAGGCCGGCGCCGCCCCCATGCCAGTCCCCCGCGCGCGGCGAGCCGTGGCGCGAGGGGAAAACCACTTCTTTCAAAGGACCTCTTGGCCATTCAGTTTTTTCAAAATGTCCCGCGCCTCGCCGCACAGCAGCGCGATGTCGCTTTGGCAATCGACGCCGGGCAGGTACATCCAAACGCCCAACTGGCGCGACCACACTTCGCCGCTCGTATCGTGGGAGTCGCCGCATACGGCGAGCAGCGGACCACCCCGCGCGGCAAGTTGCTCGACCAACCTGCGCCACGGCTGCACATCCCCGTGGAGCGCAGATTGCAGGTCGATGAGCGCCAAGTCGACGCGATGCCGCACCGACTGACGAAGAGCATCATCGGCCGTACTGCACACGATCGTGGCCCAGCGCTCCATATGCGCGGCGCGCACCCAAAGCTGGGCTCGATGCGCGGAAGCGGAAACTACCAGGCACGTATGGAGTATCGGCGGCGCGCGGCGGCTAACCGGCGCGCGAGTGTCCGGCGACGCGTCGGTCGCCGGCATCGTCGTCCGTAGATCATTCATAAAAGTGGCCCATCACAAGTTGCTTCCCGCCATCGCGCCCGCCCCGCCCCCCGCGGGCAAACGCGGCAGTCTCTAATGCCAGCGCGCTGCAGACCGAGGCTTGGGCGATTCCCACGGCGCATCACGTATGCACCGCGAACCTCGCGCGCCTCCCAATCGCCACAAACGCACACCCGTCCCAACTCTTAGCCTGCACCGCAAAGTCTGCGCACTGCCCACGCGCAATCGCTGCCGATTCGGCCGAGCCTCTCTTGCTCCGAAAAGTCCTGCGATCTTCGTCTCGTAATCCTGAGCAGCCTGCGAACAGATCTATCCGCCACAAGACCGCCATCCCGCTACCAGACGATCTTGCGTCGCCGGCGGCGATGCATCCCGTTGAACGATTGTGGCGTCTTGCCGCGCCGCCGACCCATCGCCGGCCGCCGTTCCCGCGCGTGTTCAAGCCGCTCGCTCGTCCGGAAGGATTGCGTTTCGTAATCCCACTCCATGGCCTCGTAATTTTGCTTGTGACTCATGATGCATGCCTTTCTGTTCTTGGCGTCTCTTAGGTGCGCGCGGCGCGTCTCTATCGCCACGCGCGCACTTGGTCGCCCCGTGCGACCAGCGCTTTAACCCGACGACGCCTTACGCGATTGCCGTACCGTTTGTGCCGCTGAGTTCGCATTCCGCCACAACCGCTACTCGCGAAACAACTTGCAATCTGGGCACGATGCATCGGTGCAGAGAGTGCACTCGAACGGGCTTCACCAGAAGGGTGAGCCCCAGGCGGCGATCTCGCCGCAAGTGACGTGATAGCAACTACTTAAGGCGAATTTCACTGGCCCGGTGAAGTCTCATCTGGCCGGTGATGGAATTCGGTTTCGTCCGTAAAGCTGTACGCCGGAAAATGGGCCGGCACGCAACGAACATTTCAAGCGTCGTCGCGCTTCGGCACCTATTCGGTGCGCTTTGGATGGGAAGCGCGCCGACTAGCGGCGGAGAAGTTGCGCCGCCTCGTGCGCGAAATAGGTAAGAATGCCGTCTGCGCCGGCGCGCTTGAACGACAACAGGCTTTCGAGCATTGCTTTATCGCGATCGAGCCAGCCGTTCTGCGCCGCGGCACAGATCATGGCGTATTCGCCGCTGACCTGGTAGGCGAACGTCGGGATGCCAAACGTCTCCTTCACGCGGCGCAGCACGTCGAGATAGGGCAGGCCGGGCTTGACCATTACCATATTGGCCCCTTCCGCGACGTCCAGCGCCACCTCCCGGAGTGCTTCATCCGCATTGGCGGGGTTCATTTGATAGGTGCGCTTATCGCCGCTGCCCAGATTGGCGGCCGAGCCCACGGCGTCGCGAAACGGCCCGTAGAAGGCCGAAGCGTACTTGGCGGCATAGGCCAGGATGCTTACGCGGCCGTGGCCCGCTTCGTCGAGCGCCTGGCGGATTCGCCCGACTCGGCCGTCCATCATGTCCGACGGCGCGATCACGTCGCAGCCAGCTTCAGCCTGCACAATCGCCTGCCGGCAGAGCACGTCGAGTGTGTCGTCATTCGTCACGTAGCCGTCGCGCACCAGGCCGTCCTGGCCGTGGCTCGTGTAGGGATCGAGCGCGACGTCGCAGATCACGCCAATCTCACTTTTGTGAACCTGCTTGATCGCGCGCACGGCCCGGCAAATCAGGTTACCTCGGTCGCACGCCTCCTCGGCGTCTGGCGATTTCTTGGCGGGCTCGACGACGGGGAAAATCGCCACGGCCGGAATTCCCAGTGCCGCGGCCGTGCCAACCGCCTCGACCAGCAGGTCGATCGAAAGCCGCTCGACGCCGGGCATCGAAGCGACCGGTTCGCGATAGCCGTGACCTTCGTGAACGAAGAGCGGCCAGATCAGGTCGTCGACCGACAGGCGGCACTCGGTCACCAGCCGACGCGACCAGTCGTAGCGTCGCAGCCGACGCAGGCGCGTTTGGGGAAACTGGCCCCCAAAAGAGAATGCAGCGGATGAATCAGACATTAGGACCAGACCGAGGCTGGGAGTCGAATCGCCGGGAACGTGCGCCGCGCCGCGGCGACCACTCTTTTATTATCAATGTGCGTGGACCTAAAATCTATGGGCCGGCTGGAAGGCCCTCGTTCCCCCACTATGAAATGCATCATGCCCGAGTTACCCCCGAAAATCGCGATCGGCCCATTCAACTTTACGTCGGTGGGTGTGCGCATCAGCGGCAAGCCCGACCTGGCCGGTTGGCGGGGACCGCTGCAGTTCGCGCTGTGGTGCCAGCGAGCCGGCCCTTGGTGGATCGGCGATCTCTTGAACGCCGGCGAGGACCGCTTCGGCGAGACTTTTTCCCAGATGTGCGAGGGCACGCTCTCGACCGAGATGCTCAACCGCTACGCTTCGGTGGCCCGGCGGGTGCCGATCGAGAATCGCGTGGCCAGCCTCTCGTGGAGTGCCCACGCCGCGGTGGCCCGATTGCCCCAGGCCCTGCAGAAGCGAATGCTTCTGGAGGCCCAGCGCCACGGCTGGACCAGCGAGGAGCTGCGCGTCAAGGCTCGCGAGGCGCTAAAGAGCAACGGGTAGCAGCCGGGCCAGAAACTCGACGCCTTGATTCAGAACATCGACTACGCGCCGACATTTCTCGAATTGGCCGGGGCGAGTGCCAACATTCGGAAACCGCGAAGCGGTTTAACACCGTAGCCCAGGGTGCAGTAGAGCAGCAGAGGTAGTCCGCCCGCGCGACGGCGCCGTTTAGTGTGGCTCGCCGTTCGATTGTTGCGAGCTTTCTTCGCGCCGGAGCTGGGCCAGGAGGCGAGTCATCGTGTTGGGATGAACGCCCAGCAGGCGGGCGGCGCGGCCTTTGTGGCCTTGCGTGGCCCGCAGCGCTTGTCGCACGGCGATGCGGCGCAATTGGGCCAGGTCCATCAGCGGCAGGGCCGCCTCGGCGATCTTCCTTGCGTTCGGCCGATCCGGCAGCCGCGGCTCGCAATCGAGCACGTACGCCTGTTCGATGACGTTGCCCAACTGCCGAATGTTGCCCGGCCAGCGGTATTCACAGAATTGGCGGAGTGTTTCGCCGGTGGGCTTCCACAGCGGCCGCTGATAGCGGGCGGCGAATTTGCGCGAGAAGTAATCTACGAATTGCGGGATGTCGTCCACGCGGTGCCGCAGCGGTGGGACGTGGAACTCGACCATGTTGAGCCGGTAATACAAGTCCTCGCGGAAGCGGCCTTCGATCACTTCCAGCTCGAGGTCGCGATTCGTGGCGGCGACGACTTGCACGTCCACGATGTCCGGCATCGACGAGCCGACGGGTGTCACCTCGTGCTGTTGCAGCACGCGGAGCAATTTGGGCTGCAGCTCCAGCGGCATCTCGCCAACTTCATCGAGAAAGACGATGCCGCCTTCGGCGGCGCGGAACACACCGAGGCTCTTTCCGGCGGCGCCGGTGAACGCGCCCTTTTCATGGCCGAACAACTGGCTCTCGGCC
>CAZHIV010000363.1:0-4420 GCA_964532675.1 uncultured Planctomycetaceae bacterium | reverse complement strand
CCGAGTGGTTAAGGTTGCTAGAACCGGTTTCAAAACCATCGATGCTTGCGGCTCAGTGGCACAGGCCGCTGGCCTGTGCCGCAGTTTTGCAGTTCCTCCGCACCGGCTAGCAGCCGGTGCCACTAGTTATGAAACCGGTTCCAATAAACACCGAAGTTATTCTTGAGGCATCCCTTAGAGCGTTCTAACAAAACGGCTACTGAAAGGGACGTTTTGTTAGAACGCTCTTACGCTGTCTTACGATGCGGCGAAATGAGCGGTTCGATCTATTTTACCGGGTCGCCCGCCGGGCCGCAATTCAACAACCGCTCGCGACACTGCGCGAAGAACCGCTGGTAGTCGTCGCGCCGATAGTCCGGGTACGTCCACTCCAGCGGCTGCCACTGCCGCTGCCGGTACGTCAGCGTGACCTCCGCATAGATGCCGTCGCGCAAATAAAGCCGATGCGCATGATCCTTGGTCGAAGCGAGCACGAGCTTGGCCGGCGTGATGTAGCCGGGGTCCAGGTTCAGCGGCCGCGGCTCCGCATGCCGCCCCAGCGCCGCGTACTCGGCCTCCCACCCGTTCGTCTGGCGCTTGATGTCCGCCAACGCGGCCGGGTCCGCCAGCCGCTCGAAGGCAAGGAACTGCTTCTCCAACCCCGAGCCCATCGAGGCGGCGTAGTAATCCGACTCCGTGAAGTCGAACGCCTCGCTCGCCAGCACGACTGGCCCGAAATGCGCGACGCACCGCTCCCGCGCCCACGCGAGCGCCGCCTCGTGCCGGCTGCTGGCGGCGATGATAAGAAGTACCGGGGCTGGAAGTTGAATGTCTCCCACAACATGCAGCCCCGGAACTCAGATAACGGTTGGAGACTTGCGCAAAACCGAGTGACCTTTGCCTCTCTTGGCCGTCCTCTCCTTTGGCTTTAAACCTTGAAGTTCGATCAGTTCCTGGTTGCGCCATTCGTCCAACCATTGGCGCAAATCTGTTTCCCACACCATTGGAAAGGATAGGGCCGCCAACCATATCTCGTCATACGGAACTTGCTGGGTGTGATTGATGGCCGAAATGACAGAATGTCGAGCTTGGTCTAGGTAGCGAGATCGCAGTTTGAGATAGTATTGAGATTCAGGCATGTCATTGGGATCCAGGAGCGACCGCTGCCCGCTTTTAGCTCTGCGACGTTCTTCAACTTGTGCCCGCTGCTTTTCTTGAGACGCCATTGCTTTTGCCTCGGTCTGCTTGAAAACTTCCACACCCTTAACGTGTCTTGTCGCGTAGATCAATTGGAAGTACAGACGGTCCTGGTCCGGATGGAAGACAGAAGCTCGCAAGACGTAGTGGAAGTTACAACGTTGACTGAGACACAAACAATACTTTTCGGTAATCGCATCATCGCGATCTATTCCCGTTAAATTAGCCAGATTCTGATCAAAATCGTCGGTACCGAACAGCTCAGCTAGACCATTGCGTAGCCCTTCTTGTTCTATGTAGCGTCGAATGAATTCCAAAATGAAGTTGATAAGAACTTCGCCCGGTCGAAGCTGCAATAAAGGCGCAATGACTTTCATTCTGAATCTAGATGAGCCGGTTGGATCGATGAGCGTAAATGGAAAAGTATCCGGCTCTTTACGCACATATTCGATGATCTCGGGAATGGCGTTTTCGAATTCGCCGTTAATCGTATAGACGTCGGCGTCTTGCACTGAATCGGCGAATTCCTTCAACCGCTGATAAGCACTTCGGTCCTTTTCTACGAATACGCAACGAATTTTGCAACTCCGTCCCAGCATTCTGTGAGTCTCTCGCGCGCGACGCAATTCACTCAGCGCGACCGCAAATGAAGTATCGGACAAATCGCTAGACCGCGCGTTCCAAGGACCGGAGAACCCATCGATATATGTAATTGAGGGCCAGTTAAATCCGACAATGTGGGTAAAAGACTCAAGATAGTGCTTTAGGATTTCGTGCTTCACACGAGATTGTTCACGGCCTTCGTAGATATGATCAGCTTCTAGCATGACACTTGCCCAAGCGAGATTTGCATCCGAATCGCCTCAATTGCACTCATTCGCGACTGGCGCGACTGAGGAGGTCTGATCGACGCGATTGACGGGAATTCGTCATAAGTGCGTCCGTCAAGCTGTCTACCAGCTTCATGCTTTCGAACTCCGCCCCATTGCTTGAAGAAAAAGGGAACACGATACCGACGGCATTGGTGCCGGATATTACGTACCCACTCGCTCTTCAATGGACGAGCGCCTGGCCCGCTTTCTCCCCCCACGATCACCCAAGCCATTCTCGAAAGGTTTAATTCGCCCAAATCTTCAAGTAGCGGTTCGATTGATAAGAACGGCATTGCTGCACCAGAGGCGCGGAGCAAACCAATACGCGGCAGTCCTTGCGATCGATTCTCGACACTGACCCCCCACCAGATATGCTTAGCGCTGGCGAGTTTTTTTAGTTTGCCGCGAAGAAGGTCTTTCAATCGCTCTGCACGTTTCGTCAATACTTGATACGTGTGCCAGTTCGCCACCCGCATCACTTCCGCAGTGGCCAAAATGTAGTCGTCCGGCACTTCCTCATGGAACAGGTCACTCATTGAATTGACAAATATCATTCGCGACGTGGGCCAGCGAAGGGGGTCGGTCAATTTCTCAGGCACGAGACGCAAGTCAAATCCTTGTTCGTAGGGGTGGCCGGGGACACCACGAAACCGCTCTGCAAACACCTCTGCATAGCAGCGCGCACAACCTGAACTTACTTTGGTGCAGCCGCGAATGGGATTCCAAGTCGCGTCCGTCCATTCGATCTTGGACGTTTGGCTCATGGCTCACCTTTTAATTGTTTTCATGAACACATGTTCACATGCTACAGAGCTGTCCTTAGAATTGTCAAGACTTTACGGCGTGCTAGCACATCCTGAATTAATACGCCTTCGCGAACACGCCGCGGCGCTTACTCGCTCGGCCCGTGAAAATGCACTTGCCCGGTTCTTCGTCGGCCTCCAGCGGGATGCAGCGGACGGTCACTTTGAGCGCTTTGAGCTTCTCGTCCATTTCGGGCGACTCGACGAAATGCGAATAGGCCAGGCCGCCGTGAATTTCCGGCTGTTCGGCGTTTTTCGGCGTAAAAAATGCTTCGAACTCTCTCCAATCATCGATCCGCACGCTCGCGTCTTCGCGAAGCTCGAGCGCCCGCGCCAACAGCGTCTGCTGGATTTCATCGAGCATCTTGCCGAGATTCGCGACCAGCTCGCCGCGGGGCATGGGCGCGCCTTTGCCGCCGACGTCGCGGCGGGCCACGAACGTGCCGCCGCCGGCCACGTCGCGCGGGCCAATCTCGACCCGCAACGGCACGCCGCGCTTCACCCATTGCCACTTCTTCTCGCCGCCGCGGATGTCGCGATCGTCGATCCGCGCGCGGACCGGCTCGCCCGCGTACGATTGTGCCGTCAGTTCTTTGAGCAGGGCGTCGCAATACGGCAACACCGCGGCCCGCTCCTCGTCGCTGCGGTAGATCGGCATGATGACCACGTGCGCCGGCGCGAGCTTCGGGGGCACGATCAGGCCGTCGTCGTCGCCGTGCGTCATGACGAGCCCGCCCACCAGCCGCGTCGAGACGCCCCAGGAGGTCGTCCAGGCGTACACCTGCTCGCCATTCTCGTCCTGGAATTTGATCTCCTGCGCCTTGGCGAAGTTCTGGCCCAAAAAGTGGCTCGTGCCCGCCTGCAGCGCCTTGCGGTCCTGCATCAGCGCCTCGATTGCATAAGTGCTCACCGCGCCCGGGAACCGCTCGCCGGCCGTCTTCTCGCCCTTGATCACGGGCATCGCCATCGTGTTCTCGGCAAACTCGGCATACACATCCAGCATCCGCCGCGTTTCTTCAACCGCCTCGGCCTCGGTGGCGTGCACGGTGTGGCCCTCCTGCCAGAGGAACTCGGTCGTCCGCAGGAACAGCCGCGTCCGCAATTCCCACCGCACGACGTTGGCCCATTGGTTGATGAGGATCGGCAGGTCGCGGTACGATTGCACCCAGCGGGCGAACGTGGCGCCGATGATCGTCTCGCTGGTGGGCCGCACGATGAGCGGCTCCTCGAGCTGCGCCGAGGGCGCAGGCCGCAGGCCGCCCTTGCCGTCCGGCTCCAGCCGGTGGTGCGTCACTACGGCGCATTCCTTCGCGAACCCTTCGACGTGCTGCGCCTCCTTCTCCAGGAAGCTCATCGGGATGAACAGTGGGAAGTAGGCGTTCTCGTGCCCCGTGGCCTTGAACATCGCGTCGAGCCGCCGCTGGATGTTTTCCCAGATGGCGTAGCCCCACGGCTTGATGACCATGCACCCGCGGACGTCGGAGTTCTCGGCCAGGTCGGCGGCCTTCACCACCTGCTGATACCACTCGGGGTAGTTCTCTTCGCGGGTCGGCGTGATGGCGGTCTTGG
>CAZHIV010000362.1:0-6824 GCA_964532675.1 uncultured Planctomycetaceae bacterium | reverse complement strand
GGCGTCATGCTCACCTCGCAGGAGCGCTTTATCTCGATGAAGACCAGCCGGTTCGAGCTTGGCATGGCGGCCGGCGTGGGCGCGTGCCTGTTCCTGCTGCTGTTCTTCGCGGCCATGAGCGTGCCCGAATGGCGCGGCCTTTCACGCGAGGAAGTTGCCGCCGTCCCGCTCGAGCCCACCGCCACGCCTATTGGCATGGCGCTGCTTGGCCCGCGCGTCGATGCGGCCGGCGCACCCGATCGAGCCGGCTACCTGCTCGTTTTCGAAATCGTATCCGTTCACCTGCTAGTCGTGTTGATCGGCGCCGCGTATCTCGCGCGGGCTGGCCGCAAAAGGAGTGCGATCGTCGAATGATGCCGCTCGCCAGCTTATTGACCGAGCCCGTCGGAGTCGCCCACTACCTCGTGGTCGGGGCCGTGCTGTTCGTGTGCGGCGCGCTGTGCATGGCCACCAAGCGGAACGCCATCGGCGTGCTGCTGGGCATCGAGCTGGTGCTCAACGGCGCGAACTTGAACTTCATCGCCTTCGGCAGCCCCTACCTCCGTGCAGGCGAGGGCACGATCGGGCTCGACGGCCAGCTCATGTCGCTGTTCGTGATCGTGCTGGCCGCCGCCGAGGCCGCGGTGGCCCTGGCCATCGCGCTCAATTTTTACAACAGCTTCAGCACGATCGACGTCGACCGCGCCGACCAACTGCAAGGATGACAAGTCAATTTTTTAGACAGGATTAACAGGATTGACTGGATAAGAGGAAGTAATTGCATATTCATCCTGTCGATCCTGTAAATCCTGTCAAAAAACTAAACGTTAAGCGTACGATTGATGCCTGATCCGAAATCCGCACTACCGAACCTGCTGCTCGTCGCCTGGCTCTTGCCGCTGGCGTCGTTCGCGGTGATCGCGATCGGCTATTCGATGCCGCAGCTGCTGGGGCTGCGCGTGCGGTACGCCACGCAAAAGATCGCCGGCTACATCGCCGTGGGGGCGATCGTCGCGGGCTGCCTCATCAGCCTCTATTCGCTGTTCGGCGTGTGGCTGCCGGCGCATCCGCTCGCCGCCGAGGCCCATCATGCAGAAGAGCTTACCAACGGCCCGCCGCCCTACATCGCCGGCGACTGGTACGCCCTCGGCGTGTTCGGCGACTTGAAGCTCACGATCGGCTACTACATCGACACGCTCACCGTCGCGATGTTCGCGATGGTGACGCTCATCGCCGCCGCGATTCACATCTACGCGCTCGGCTACATGCACGACGAGCTGCACGACTACACCGACCACGAAGTCACGCTGCCGGACGGCCAGCACCTCGTGCGCCGCGGCCGGTTCCATCGCTTCTTCCAGTACTTCTCGCTGTTTTCGTTCTCGATGCTGGGCATTTGCATCTCCGGCAACTTGGCGATGACCTTCGTCTTCTGGGAGCTGGTGGGCATCTGCTCGTATTTCCTGATCGGCTTCTACATCGAGCGGCATAGCGCGACGACGGCCGGCAACAAGGCCTTTATCGTCAACCGCGTGGGCGACTTCGGCATGCTGATCGGCTTGATGGCCCTCTGGTCGACGCTCGGCACATTCTCGTTCGGCGACGTGGAGGTAACGCAGCCCGATGGTACGGCGGTGACCGCACCGGGCATGTTCAGCCTGCTGCACACCGAGGCGAACGCCTACGAGCTGGCGCCGCCTGAAGGCATGAGCCAGTGGATGCTGTTCGTCGCGGGGGTGGGTATCTTCTGCGGCTGCGTGGGCAAGAGCGCGCAGTTCCCGCTGCACACCTGGCTCCCGGACGCCATGGAAGGCCCGACGCCGGTCTCCGCGCTGGTCCATTCGGCGACGATGGTGGCCGCCGGCGTGTTCCTGGTCGGCCGCGTGTACCCGATCTTCACGCCCGAGGCGCTGCTGGTGATCGCGGCGATCGGCTGCATCACGCTGTTCGTGGCCGCGACGATCGCCATCACGGCCGTCGACATCAAGCGCGTGCTGGCCTATTCCACCGTCAGCCAGCTCGGCTTCATGATGCTCGCGCTGGGGCTCGGCGGCTGGGTCGCCGGCCTGTTCCACCTCATTACGCACGCCTTCTTCAAGAGCCTCTTGTTCCTTTGCAGCGGCTCGGTGATTCACGCCGTGCACACCAACGACATGCGCGAGATGGGCGGCCTGCGCCACAAGATGCCCGTCACCGCCTACACGATGCTCGTCGGCTGCCTGGCGATCGCCGGCGTCGGCATTCCGTTCTACTTCGGTTTCAGCGGCTTCCACTCGAAGGACCTCATCATCGAGCAGGCCATCCACGTCGGCCAGACCAACGGCGGCTGGACGTGGCTGTTCACCGGCCTGCCGCTGGCCGGCGCCCTGATGACCTCTTTCTACATGTTCCGGCTGTGGTTCATGACGTTTGCGGGCGACGCGCGCGACCACCATCGTTACGATCATGCCCACGAGTCGCCCTGGGTGATGGCCGGCCCGCTGGTGCTCCTGGCCGTGTTCGCCGTGGGCGTCGGTTGGCCCGTTTCGAAAGTCGGCCTGCCGGATGTCGAAAGCCTGCTCGAACAAGCCCGCCCCGTCGGCCAGCTCGGCGACAAGACGGGCGCCCTGCTGGCCACCTTCACCGTGCCCGACGAGCACGCCAGCCATGAAGCCGTCGTTAAAACGCCGGCCGGCGTGTCGGCCATCCTGGTGGCCGCGGCCGGCATCTTCGGCGCAATGATCGTTTACCTGTGGGAGGTCATCAGCGCCGCCACGCTCCGCCGCTACCTCGTCGTGTTTTATCACCTGACCTGGAACAAGTGGTGGTTCGACGAGCTGTACGACTACGCCTTCGTCCGGCCGACCCATTGGATCAGCCATTTCATTGCCCGAACCCTCGACCGCGGCCTGATCGACTCGATCCTGCACGCGTTCGCTTGGATATACCGCGGCCTGGCCGCCGTCGTCTCCGTCGTCGGCGATCGCTGGATCATCGACAACGGCGTGGATTGGTTCGCCGAGAAAACCTGGGACACGGGCCTGGCCCTGCGCAGCGTTCAAACCGGCCGGCTGAGGCAGTACGTGATGTTTATCGTGGTGTGCACCATCGTGATGTTCGTGTGCGCTAGTTTGTGGTGGAGTTTCGCGGTTGCGAGACAGGGTCCGTAGTCCGTTGTCCGTAGTCCGTTGCGAGTTATCACAACGGACAACGGACAACGGACAAAACCAAATCAGTTTGATCAATTACCATGTTCGAATTCTCCAATGCCGTCGTCTTTCTGAGCTGGCTGGTGTTTCTGCCGGCCGTCGTCGCGCTCGTTGTTTCGCTGCTGCCGCTCCGCGGCGAGACGATCAAGTGGATCTCGCTCGGCGCCACGTTTGTCGTCTTCGCGATGTCGCTGGGCATGATCTTCGGCTGGAGCGAGGTCGATTTCGAGGCCGGCACGGCCGGCATGCAGAACCTGTTCGCCGTCGATTGGATTCCGTCGTTCGGAATCAAGTACCTCATGGGCACCGACGGCATCAGCTTCCCGCTCATCGTGCTGACGACGTTTATCTCGCTGCTGGCGATGGCCGCCAGTTGGCCGATCGTGAAGCACGAGAAGGCGTATTGCGTGCTGTTTCTGCTGCTGGAAACGGGCATGCTGGGCGTGTTTATGGCGCTCGACTTCTTCCTGTTCTACGTGTTCTGGGAAGTGATGCTGCTGCCGATGTACTTCCTGATCGGCATCTGGGGCGGCCCGCGGAAGGAATACGCCGCGATCAA
This sequence comes from uncultured Planctomycetaceae bacterium, assembly GCA_964532675.1. GTDB lineage: Bacteria > Planctomycetota > Planctomycetia > Pirellulales > Lacipirellulaceae > JABDGM01. The sequence continues at coordinate 3,098 of CAZHIV010000362.1, read as the reverse complement.
GTTTTTCCTCTACACGCTCTTCGGCAGCGTGCTGATGCTGATCGCCATCCTCATGCTCTACTTCAACAGCGACCTCCGCGAGCTGTCGGCCGATCAGCTCATCGCCGCCGGCATCGTGAGCGAGGCCGAGGCGGCCCAAGGAATCCTCTCAGCGGCCACGCCGCAGCACACGTTCAACATCCTGGCCATGCAGCAGATGGGCCAGCACACGCAGCTTTTCAGCCAAGAGTACACGCTTCCCTTGTTTGGCTTTACTCGCACACTGCAATGGTGGGCGTTCGTGCTGCTGGGCATCGGCTTCATCATCAAGGTGCCCAGCGTGCCGTTCCACACCTGGTTGCCCGACGCGCACGTCGAAGCGCCCACGCCCATCTCGATGATCCTGGCCGGCGTGCTCTTGAAAATGGGCGGCTACGGCATCATCCGCATCTGCTACCCGATCTGCCCGCAGGCCGGCTACGACCTGGCGTACGTAGTTTGCGGCATCGGCGTGGTGAGCATGGTCTACGGAGCCTTCGCCGCGATGGCGCAAACCGATTTCAAGCGGCTCGTGGCCTACAGCTCGGTCAGCCACATGGGCTACGTCGTGCTGGGCCTGGGCGTGTGGAGCGCGACGGCCGGCACGAACTATAACGCGGATTACTGGAAAATGGGCATGAACGGGGCGATGTACCAGATGATCGCCCACGGCATCAGCTCGGCCGGCATGTTCTTCCTGGTCGGCGTCATCTACGACCGCGTGCATCACCGCAACCTCAACGAGTTCGGCGGGCTGTTCAGCCGAATGCCGGTGTACAGCGGCCTGTCGATCGGCATTTTCTTCGCCGCCCTCGGCCTGCCCGGCTTGTGCGGCTTCATCGGCGAGGTGCTCGTCGTGCTCAGCGTGTGGAAGTACAGCACCGCCATGGCCGTCATCGCCGCGTCCGTGGTGATCCTCACGGCCGGCTACATCCTGTGGGCGATCCAGCGCGTGTACCTGGGCCCCGAATACAAAGGCCCGCACCCCGAAGCGCTCGTGCCGATCACGTTCCGCGAATTCTCGATCGCCGCGCCGCTGCTGGCCTTGGCGATCGTCTTCGGCGTCTACCCGCGCGCCCTGTTGGACTACATGCAGCCCTCCGTCGACAAGACGGTCGTCGAGCTGACCGAGTGGACGAAGACCCACGAATCCGCTTCGCCGCCCGAGCGCCCCGCCACAGCGGCGAGCACCGCCAGTGAACAAACCGAATCGTAACAGTTTTATTCACCACAGAGACACAGAGAGCACGGAGAAGAATGTTAATTCAATCCCCCGTCTTCTCCGTGCCCTCTGTGTCCTCTGTGGTGAATACGTCCGCGAATAACCGGATAACGCCGTGAGTTTTCAATCGATCGTCGACAATCTGGTCACCGACACGCTCGACGTGAGCCTGCCGCTCTTTCGGCCGGAGCTCGTCATCTGCGCGACGATCGTCGTGATGCTGCTCGTGCGGCTGTTCCGGCTCGGCGAAAAGATCGACCCGTTCTTCCTGGCGCTCGTCGGCTCGGCGATTGCCCTGTGGTTCTCGTTGCCGCCCGGCGGCCTGGGCGACTGGTCGGGCGTCGAGCGGCAGGAGATCTTTACGGGCATGCTCGTCTACGACTCGCTCACCGTGTTCTTCCGCATGTTCCTGCTGGCCTTTGCCGTCGCCTTCATCGTGCTGGTGCGGATGACCGGGCTCGCGAATTCCTACGACGGCCAGGATTTTTACACGCTGCTCTTGGGCTCCACGCTCGGCATGTGCCTGATGGCGTCGGCCAACCACCTGATGACGATCTTCCTCGCCGTGGAAATGGCCAGCGTGCCCTCCTACGTGCTGGCCGGCATCCTCAAGGGCCGGCGGCGGGCCAGCGAGGCGGCCCTCAAGTACGCCGTCTACGGCGCCGGCGCCGCGGGCGTAATGCTCTACGGCATCAGCTTGCTGGCCGGGCTATTGGGCACGGCTCACCTGCCGACGATCACCGCCCGGCTGGTGGAAATGGACATTCCCGGCCTGATCGCCGCCGGCCAGAGCGGCGGCACGCTGATGGTGCTCGTGCTGGCCGCTCTGATGATCACCGTCGGCCTGGCGTTCAAGCTCTCCGCCGTGCCGTTTCATTTCTGGTGCCCGGACGTGTTCGAAGGCGCCTCCGCCGAGGTCGATGCGTTCCTCTCCGTGGCGTCCAAGGCGGCGGCGATGGCCCTCCTGGTTCGCGTCGCCCTGGGCGTCACCGCCGCCGGCGAATCGCCAACTCCACCAACCGCGAATGTCGCCGTCACCGCCCACACCGTCGCCTACCTCCAACCCCCCGACGGCGAGGCCGCTTCAGCGGCCGGGCCCCTGGCGACAACCGCGTCGCCCCTCGCCCCCATCCGCACATTCCTCGCCCGCTTGTTGGCCATCCTCGCCGCCATCACCTGCACGTTCGGCAACCTCGCCGCCTACGGCCAGACGAACATCAAGCGCCTGCTCGCCTACTCGACGATCGCCCACGCCGGCTACATGATCATGGCCGTCGCGGCGGCCGTGCAGCTCTCCGGCAGCGACGTGGTGGCCGCGCGCGACGCCGTGTCCGCGCTCGTCTTCTACCTGGCCGTTTACGTGTTCATGAACCTGGGTGCATTCGCGATCGTCGCATTCCTGCGCAATGCGATCGCGAGCGAGGAGATTGCCGACTACTCGGGCCTGATTCGCAGCGCCCCGATGACCGGCGTGGCGCTCACCGTGATTCTAGTTAGCCTGGTCGGCCTGCCGCCGCTGGCCGGATTCTTCGGGAAGTTTTATGTCTTCTACGCGCTGGTCGTGGCCGGCGGGCCGTGGATGATCGGCCTCTTGGCGATCGCCGGCGTGAACACGGCCATTTCGCTGGTGTATTACTTGCGCGTGGCCAAAACGGTGTGCATCGACGCCGAGCCGGCGGGCCGCGGGCCGGTCCGGCTGGGCCTGCTGCCGCCCGTGTACGTCCTGCTCGTCTCGCTGCCCGTGCTGATCTACGGCATTTACCCAGAGCCGATCGCGGAGCTCGCCGAGCAAGCGACGAAGCAGTTGTTGATGTAGGTTGGTTGTTTTTAAGAATTGTCACGCAGAGGCGCAGAGATC
>CAZHIV010000361.1:0-3758 GCA_964532675.1 uncultured Planctomycetaceae bacterium | reverse complement strand
CGCAACGTGCTTGGCCGGCTGCCGGCGACCGACGCCCCCAGCGACCAGACGATCGTGATCGGCGCCCACATTGACCATCTGGGCACGGGAGCGAGCAGCTCGTCGCTGGCGCGCGACGATGAAGCGAGTCAGATTCATTATGGCGCCGACGATAATGCCTCAGGCGTGGCCGCCATGCTCGAAATCGCCGAGTATCTCGCCGATCGACGCAGCCAGGGACGCCTGGCCTTGCGTCGCGACCTGTTGTTCGCAGCCTGGTCGGGCGAAGAGCTGGGACTGTTGGGGTCCGACCACTTCGTTAAAGCACTGGGCGGCGACGGTGATGCGGCCACCGTCCACGAAGCATCACAGAAAGGGGCTGGCGGCGGCCACTCGATCTATCCGTCGATTGCGGCCTGTCTCAACATGGACATGGTCGGCCGGCTGGACAAGCATTTAATCCTGCAGGGAGTCGGCTCATCGAGCGTCTGGCGCGCGGAAATCGAACGACGCAACGCGCCGGTGGGGTTGCCTATTACGCTGCACGAGGACACTTACCTGCCAACCGACGCTAGTTCGTTCTACCTGCGGGGTGTTCCCATCCTATCGGCATTTACGGGGGCGCACCGCGAGTACCACACGCCCCGCGACACGCCCGATACGCTGAACTACGACGGCGCCGCGCAGGTGGCACGACTCATGGGGCTGGTTGCGGAGGGACTGGCCGCCAGCGAGTCGCCGCCGGACTACGTCCAGCAGCCAGCCAAGCAGACGACCACGGGAGGGCGCTTGAGAGCCTACCTCGGCACGATCCCCGACTATGCGGAGGAGGTAAAGGGCGTGATGCTGAGCGGCGTGAGCAAAGACGGGCCCGCAGACAAGGCGGGGGTCAGGGCGCGGGACGTGATCGTAGAGCTGGCGGGCAAAAAGATTGAAAACATTTACGATTATACGCATGCCATCGAGGGCTTGAAAATCGGCGAGCCGGTGAAGATGGCGGTCCTTCGCAATGGCGAGCCGGTCGTACTGGAGATTACCCCCGCCTCGCGCGATTGAGGTTTTCAGATCCTCTCAGGTAAAGAGCTGAACGCAGCACCTGCTGCCGACAATACCCGAATTGGCCTACGCCGCAGGATGTGAAAATATCACCTCCGCCAAGCTGCTTGACCTGGGCAGTATTATCAAACGAGCCGCGCTTAATTGGCAATGCGGTAGCCAAGTGGCCGGAATGACTCACTGTCGGTGAATCAATTCAGTCACCGATCGGCCAATTCCAAGAAAATCATTCGTCAATACTCTTTGATTATCTCGCCGTCTGACCGATTGCCTAGCCGACGGAGAATGTCCCTATCGATATTCTCCTGGATGAATCGCGTTGAGCCGTCCGCGAACCCGACAATCACGCCGCCCGGATGATAGCTGCCAAAGCCGCCCACCAACAGCGACTCGGGCGGCTCCTCATTCGCCTCCGCGTCGTCAATTCCCGGCGTAGCTTGAAACCGCGGCCGCCACTGCTCGATCGAGCTGGTGTTTCGCAGCGTCTCCCGCGTGCCGGAGACCCATCCCAACCCTTCCTCATCGACGAACTTCTCACCCACGAGGATTGTCTTGCTGCTGCCATCGTCGATTTCGTCGTAGCCTACCTTGCTATTGAGGAACAATAAGCCATGGTTATCGGCGTCGATCGGCGCCTCGAAATCGTGGTGGCAACCGGCATAGCTGCTGTGCGCGAGCTTTCCTTCGTCGGTAATCATCTCCCCTCGCTCCGACGGACATTCGAGGATCTTGATCGAAGTTTCACGCACCTCGGCGTTTACCGGCGCGTAGGCGCCGGCCGATTGGTCAAATCGCCGGTACAATACGTTTTCTTCCATGTAGGGAAGAATCTGTACGACCCAGCTAACATGGTTACCTTGCGGTTCGTTCCGGATCGGGCCGGACGGGTTTGCCACGCCGGCGGGAAGCTTCTCGAAGTGAAACTCGTAGTTATGCAGCGCCAATCCAAGCTGAGTCACGTTATTCAAGCAGCTTGTCCGCCGCGCTGCTTCGCGAGCTGCCTGTATGGCCGGCAGCAACAAAGCGACCAAGATGCCAATGATGGCGATTACGACCAATAGCTCGACGAGCGTAAAGCCTTTCCTTTTCGATGCTGGATGCTGGGTGTTCGAAGTTGGGTGCTGGGACGATGACATAATGGTTACTCCTGATTTTGAAGCGATTGAGTTTGAAAGCTAAATGTTTGCGAACGCCGTACCGATGTGTCGCGTCCGACTGGATATTCCGCCGCAACTTTTACTTGCCACGGTTGCTCGCCGGAATCGCGGGACGTCTCAATGCTGACTCGACCGGGGCGGCTGCCGACGATTAATTCCGCCGGCAAATTCCAAGTTTCGCCGCGGTAGTTTGTCTCGTTGCGCAATCGAAACGCTGCCCGCTCCACGCCGGCTTGCAAGAGGAACTCGGTCTGTCGCAAGTCGCGCTCGCGATGCAGCTGCCTTCTCGCTCGGAGTGCTCCCTGCAACATGGTGCTCACCATCGATGTCACGATTAGTAAGCAAACCAGCGCGGCGACCAGCACTGCCCCGCGCGGCCGTCGATAGGAAACCATGTTGCGTCGCAGTTTCATCGCGTTTCCCCTGGATGTGGAGCACGATTAAGCGCCGCTTCAACATGCAAATCACAGGACGTGGCCCTAGCGCCCACGTTACCGTCGCGTTCGGTCGTGATAGCGAGGATGATCCGAGTTGCTGATTCTGCTTCATGAAATTCGAGCTCGATCGGCGATGGGAATGGGAATTCGTCGCGTGCAGCGACCTCACCCTCCTGCGACAACAGCCGCAGCACGTGCCCAGCCGAACGGCTGTATTCCACGGTCCGGCCGTCCTGAAGCTGCAGGCGCAACACGACCTTCTCATCGCGGTCTCCGTCAGTAACCGACGCGGCCGTCGAGGCATGCACGTCGTGACGAAACTGGCGCCCCAGCCGTAATGCGGTCCGTTCTGCGTCGTAGAATGCGCGACTATTGCTTTGCGTGTGCATCGCGCGGTGAATGAGCCCCGCGCTCATCGTGAGAATTACTGAGCAGGCCGACATGGTCACCAGTAGTTCAGCAATTGACATGGCACTGCGAGTTCTCATCATAATGCCTCCGGCGAACGCTCCTCGGTGGATTGCGGTGGCTTTGGAGTTATCCATCCAGCCATCGAAACGGCCCGCTGTACTGAGCCTCCCCATGTAAGCCGCAATATTACCCGGCCGCCGATATCGGCAGGCTCGAATGTGCCACTCAGTTTGGCGCCGGATAATTGGGCCGCGGCGAACTCCGATGGCACGATCTCATCCAGCGCCGCCGGCACTACTTCTTCCGGCAACGTTGTAAGGCGATCCAATCGATTCGATAGTTCATCCAGCGCCACTCGGTAGGCGCGTTGATCCATCAGCAACCGCCCGTGCCGCACCACCAACGGCAGTGATAGCGACAGCACGCTCGTCAGCAGCGTGAAAGCGACGATCGTTTCCAACGAGCTCAGGCCACGACGCCTCGTTATAAGTCTCATACCGTTCATGCCAGTGCGTGAAGTAAATTAGTCAGCATCATGAACAACGACAGCCCATGCAGCAGCACGAATGCGCCCAAGGCGATAACCAGCGCGGGCAGCAGCAGCTCGGCCACTCGATCCAGCCAGTGCATCGTCCGCCGATCCTTAACGGCGGCCAACTGCTTGAGCGCCCACGGGCGGTTGCCCACGCGCTCCGCGCTCGCCAGCAGGCGCACTTCC
>CAZHIV010000360.1:0-13214 GCA_964532675.1 uncultured Planctomycetaceae bacterium | reverse complement strand
ATGAAGCCTGGGTAATCGCCCATCGGCCCAGCGACGGCGAAATCCTCTGGGAACATCCCTGGGAGCACAAGAACGACGGCACCGCCTCGGCGTCGCAACCGCTGCCCGTCGGCAGCGACCGCCTCTTTCTCTCGAAAGGCTACGGCGTCGGCGCGTCGCTAGTCGCGATCCGGCGCGACGAGGCCGACCGTTTTGCGGTCGAGCCGTTGTGGAATCCGCCAATCAAGCGCGTGATGAAGACGAAGTTCTGCAACGTCGTCGTCCGCGACGGCCATGTCTACGGCCTGGACGACGTGCTGCTGGAATGCATCGAGCTGGAAACGGGCCGGGTGTGCTGGAAGAAACGCCGCACGCCGGAGTTCGGCCACGGGCAGATCATGCTGGTCGGGGAGGTGATCCTCGTCCTGTCGGAGACCGGCGAGCTGGCGCTCGTCACCGCGTCGCCCGACGAGTATCGCGAGCTGGCCAGCCTGCAGGTCCTCGACGACTCGACCGTCACGTGGAACAACCCCGCCTTCGCGCCACCTTATCTGCTCGTGCGCAACAACCGCGAAGCGGCCTGTTACCGGTTGCCGCTGAAGAAGTAGGTGGATTTTTCTGATGCTCCTAATTTCGCGTGTCGGAGACACGCGGCTACGTGGGGGCGTTCTCCAGCAGCCAATCTTCGAGGATGATGTGCTTGAGCATGGGCGCCCGCAGCAGCGCCGCCCGGCTGGGCAACAGCGCCGAAAGCCACGGCCGGCGGGCGAGGCCCGCGGCGGCGCGCATGCCCATCTTGCCCAGCGAACGGCCAATCGTCTGCTGGCGAACATTCTCGCTCAGCCGGTTGAACGTGGCGGGAATCACATTCGGCGCCGGGCCTACGTGGATCACCGTCGTGATTCCGCAGGATAGCGTTTCGTACACGGCATCCCACAAGCGCTGCGGATGATCGACCCAGTCGCGGAGGATATCGCGGGCGTGGTAGTCGTCGTAGCTGCGGGCGCCCGTGACGAGCGAAAGCACGGGGGGGCAGGGCGGCTGCAACCCGCCCCGCATGCGGTCCATCATCACGGCGGCCCGGTCGGGAATGTACTTCTGCCGCACGATGGGCGTATGCATCGGCGGCCAGCGTTCGGGGTTGACCTTGATGTGGGCCGGGTCGGGCAGGAATTCGTGCATTGTCGCCTTGAAGCGGGCGACTGTCTCATTCTGCCCCAGCAGCAAATACGTGTTCGGCGAAAGAATGGCCGACATGCCGATCGTGCCGTTGCCTTCCGCCGTGATCGTGCGGCAGAGTCGGTGCACGTCGAACTCGTCGATCGCCGGTCCGCGCGAGAACAACACGCCCATCACGACGTTTTCGGCCAGTGCGGCGCAGTCGGCGGCCATGGCCACCGGCACGCTGAGCACCTCGGCCATATCGAACACGCCGCCGCAGGACACGGCCGACAATTCGCCCAGGCTGTAGCCGTAAGCCAGCTTGGCTTCGCGATAGAGCAGGCCATGGAACTCCTCGAGCAACTGCACCTGGGCCAGGTCGGCCGCCACAATGAGCCCGACCGCATCGGCGTAGCGGTTCATTCCGGGCTCCTCCCGCCGGGCGACTATCCCGACCAGATCGACGGGCCGGTGGATGATGTCGGCACAGATCACACTCGCTTGCTGCAAATAGCGACGAACCGTCGGCCCGTAGGCCGGGTGGGCGTACAGCTCCGGTGTGCGGCCAAGGTTCGTAATGTTGTAGCCGCGGAACGTGAACGCCGTCGACGTGATCTTCGATTGCAGCGGATTCCCCATGCGTCCTTCCACTGAGTGCCGTGCTCCAAACGTGCCGGTGCCCACTGTATCATATCGGACACTTCGCCGCGCGGCGCGGATAAGTGGGGATTTCCCGATCGTGCCGACTTCGCTCGCCGCAAGTTCCGGACTGCTTGAGCGGCTTCCCTTCGCAAACGCGGCGCTAGCATCGCCGCGAACTACGCTTGTGTGTGTCCAGCGGCGAACCGACAGGGGGGCACCGTCCACCGAAACGCCGCAATAAGAAATCACCTCGGTGAGGCCTAATTGACCAAGCAGGAGTATCCGCTATGTTGACTGCCGGTACCATCATGAGCCCGGACTTGGTAACGGTGCGGCCGGACGCCACGATCGACCAGGCCATCGAGCTGCTGTTGCGAGAGCAAATCAGCGGTTTGCCCGTCGTCGACGACAACGATCGGCTCGTGGGCGTGATCACCGAGTTCGCTCTGCTGGCCATGGCTTACGACCGGCGCGTGAAGAACCACAAGGTCAGCCAGCACATGACGCGGGAGCTGATTATGGTGGATGCGGATGATCCGGTCAGCCGGGTGGCCGACCTGTGCATTGTGCACCGAGTGCGGCGTGTGCTCGTAATGCAAGATGGCCGACTCGTGGGCATCATCGCCCGCCGCGACGTATTGCGGGCACTTGTTGAGGACCCGGCCACTGCCTGCACGGCCTAAGGGACGCCTCAAAAACAACTTCGGTGTTTATTAGCAACCTTAACCATTCGGCAATAACACCGAAGGTGTTCAACTCCAAAGCCCAGGGTCGGTCGCGGCGACCGCACCCTGGGTAACGGATCAATACAAATCCATGAAACCCCAACGGGGTTTAACCAATGTGTAACGCCTACGGCGTAAACGATCCATGATCGCTCGTTCCCCAGAGTGCGCCGCTTCGCGACGACTCTGGGCTTCGGAGTGTAACGCCTTCGGCGTAGAGATTGCCGAAGTTACTCTTGAGGCATCCCTTAGTGGTCGCCCGGACCGGTGTGGCCGACCACGCGATGAGTCGTGGGGTCGAGGGTATAGGCGGCCCCGGAGACCGGGCAGGCCGGCAAGCCGTCGGGAAAATAGTCCTGGTCGGCACCGATGTCTGACAGGTCGTTGGCGGGCCAGGTGTTGTTGTGAAGGTAGTACCGCTCGACCGTGATGTTGATCTCGGCCCGATTATGGAGGCACGTTTCTCCTTTAGCGCGATCGCTGCCCTGGTTGATGCGCGGGACGATCAAGGCCGCGATGATGCCCAGGATCGTGACCACCGCGAGCAGTTCCAGGAGGGAGAACGCGGTCCGTTTTGTTTGGCGACAATTCATGAGATATCCAATCATGAGATATCCAAATCCGTTCGTGCCGTATTCGGTGTCCCCATTTATACAAAGATAGATTGCGAAACGGGGCGCCGCCGGATTCCTGGTAACGGTGGCAGCGGTTGGTGGGGCGACGACGATTCTGACGCCGTCGCCCCTGTCTGTTGCCGTTTCTGGAATCCTAGCGGACGATGCTCGGGGCCGCTTTGACTCGCCGCCTCGGCGAGCTACCTATAGCTAGGTGCTGCCATTGCGCGCCTGATGAACCCGTGCTCGACTAGCGCCATGTCCGAAACGACCCCGCAAATTTTGCTCATCGAAGAAGACCCGATTTTGCTGGAGGTAACGGCCTTCCGGCTCGAACTGTTGGGGTATCAGGTCGTGACGCGAGAGTCGGCCGAGGGCGCCCTGGAGTGGCTGCTCGAGCACATGCCCACGTTGATCATCGTCGATCACGTGCTATCGGGCATGGACGGAATCGAATTCATAAACCGGCTCAGTAATGAGACGAAAACGAGCGATATTCCGATCATAATCGTCTCCACGAAGAGCGACCTGGAAGACGTGCAGCGGGCTTACAACGCCGGCGCCGACGAATACCTGGTGATACCCTACGACCCACTGGTCTTGGAGTCGAAAGTCGAACGACTCGCCACCGCAGCCATTCAAACCTGACCTCCGACCTCTGACCTGCGACGCCTCCCTCCATGGCCCGACTCGGCGACATCCTGGTTCGACGCGGCTACATTACGGCCGGGCAGCTCGATGCGACGCTGGCCGCGCAGGGCTCGGAGCGCGGCATGTTGGGGCGCATCCTGGTGCGCCGCGGCCTGATCACGATGGATCAGCTTGGCGAAGCGCTGGCCGAGCAATTCGGCGTGCCCTTTGTCGACCTCGTGCCGCAGGCCATTAATCCGCAGGTCGTGCGGCTTTTGCCCGAGCGGCTGGCCCGGCAGCGGGCTTGCGTGCCGATTTCCGTGGCCGGCACCACGATGCAGCTCGCGATGGTCGCGCCGGACGATATCGAAACCATTTCCGAGGCCGAGCTGATCACTGGCTACCACGTCGACCCTGTCGTGGCGCTGGAATCGCCCGTGCAGGCGGCCCTGGACCGTGGCTTCGACGAGCGGATCGTCGCCCGCCAGACGATCGTCGACATGAAAATGGCCGACCTGGAAGCGGCCGAAGATGCCGTCGACGAGGAGCTGTCCGAGCCCGCGCCGGAGGAGCAGGAGCAGGCTCCGGTCGTGCGGCTGGTGCGGGCGATCCTGATGGGCGCGATCAACGCCAACACGAGCGATATTCACCTGGAACCGCACCTGCCGGAGATGCGCGTGCGCTACCGCGTCGACGGCGAGCTGCAGCCGGTGATGACCATTCCGAACCATATCGAAGAAGCGGTCGTCGCCCGCATTAAGGTCATGGCCGACATGGACACGACCGAGAGCCGCCGCCCGCAGGACGGGCGCCTCAGCGTCCAGGAGGCGGGCACGAAGGTCAACTTCCGCGTCAGCACGATTCCGACCGTGGGAGGCGAAAAGGTTGTTATGCGGCTCCTCGACGAAGGTAACAAGACCTTCGAGCTGGAGCATCTCGGTTTCTGCGATCGCGACCTGAAGACGATCCAATCGCTCATCGATCGGCCGCACGGAATGATCGTCGTCACCGGCCCTACCGGCTCCGGAAAGACGACGACCATGTACGCGGTGCTCTCGAAACTGAATTCCGTGAGCCGCAATATCGTCACGGTGGAAGACCCGGTCGAATACCGTTTGCCCGGCATCAACCAAGTGGCGTCCGACAACGAGCACGGCCTGGGATTCGCCAACGCGCTGAAGTACATCATGCGGCAAGACCCGGACGTAATCATGGTGGGCGAAATCCGCGACCATGAAACAGCGGCGACCGCCGTGCAGGCTGCCCTGACTGGGCACTTGCTTATCAGCACGCTGCACGCGAACGACGCCATCGGCGCCGTCGCGCGGTTGGACGACCTGGGCGTGGACAACTTCAAAATCGGTGGCGCCTTGCTGGGCTCGGTCGCCCAGCGGCTGTTGCGGCTGATCTGCAGCGAGTGCAAAGAGCCGGTCGAGCCGAATGCGCAGCTGCTCAAGACACTCTGCAAAGATCGAAGCTTTCCGGAGGATGCGGTCTTCTACCGGGGCCGCGGCTGCAAGAAGTGTCTCGGCACGGGTTACTCCGGGCGGCTGCCGATTTACGAAATCATGGTCGTGACGCCCAACCTGGCCGAAGGCGTCGAGAACGGCCTGCCCATCACGAAGTTGCGGCAGATCGCCATGGCCGACGGCATGGTGGAGCTCGCCGCCGCCGGCATGGAGCAGGTCCTCGCCGGCCGCACGACCCTCGAAGAAGTGTTTTACAAGTTGTCCAGCTAGCCCGTTGTCCGTCGTCCGTCGCCTTGACGAAAGAATGTGACCACGGACCACGGACAAATTCATCCTATGCGTCGAGCACGGAAAAAATCGCTGGCGGGCGCCGCAGCCATCGCGGTCGGCAAGTCACCTCTCCGGGCTCGCGCCGCGGCCGTGCAGCCGAATTGGCTGTCGAAGCTCTCCAATCGAAACACGAGCGGCCAGCAGAAGCTCAAAGACCGCGATCTGGTATTCATCCTGCGAAACCTTTCTACGCTCACCGAGAGCGGCGTATCGCTTCCCAAGGCGCTCGGCACGCTGGCCGAGGAAAAAGCGCTGGAAAAGCATCGGCAGATGCTATTGTCGATTCGCCGTCATTTGGAAAACGGCGAAACCTTCAGTTCCGCACTCTCCCATTTCGGTTCCTCGTTCGACACCGTGATGGTCAACCAGATCAAAGTGGGAGAGCATTCCGGCAGGCTCGGCGAAACGCTTACCACCATCGCCCGGCACCGGGAAAACTCGCACAGGCTTCAATCCGAGATTGTCCGCAAATTGGCCTATCCGGGCCTTTTGGTCGTGATGGGCAGTGCGGTGATCATGTTCCTGTTGACGTACGTCATTCCCGTATTTGAAGAGACATATAGCAAGGCCAACGTGCCGCTGCCCTTCATCACGAAGTTGTTGATTGCCGTCGGCGGATTTGCCAAGAGCTATGGCTGGATTGTGCTGGGGCTGGCCGCGGCGGCGGCATTGGTAATCGCACAGCTTAGGAAAAGGAACGATTTGGCGTCGAAAATCGACGCGGCGATCCTCCGTGCGCCGGTTTTGGGGCACTGGCTGCGCGACATCGCGGTGCTGCAGCTCATGGAAGTGCTAGGCAGCCTACTCGAAGCGGGCTACAACCTGGCCGAAGCGCTAGGCGAGGCCGGCAAGGCCGTCAGCAACCGCTCTATCCGTCAAAGTGTCCGCGAATTGCAGAACGCCATCCGGCGCGGAGAACGTTTTAGCCGGGAGTTGGAGCGCCACGGCGAGACGTTCCCGCCGATTGTCAGCCAACTGGTCATCGTCGGCGAGCAAACCGGAACCCTCACCCGGGCTACAACTCATATCCGCGACCATTTGCAGCGCGAGATCGAGCGGAAGACCAACCTGTTCGTGGGCACGATCGAGCCGACGCTGACGATTTCGCTGGCCGCCGCAATCGCCGCCATCCTGCTGGCGATCTACCTGCCGATGTTCGACATGATCAACACGATCAAGTGAGACAGTGAACAAGTGAGTAAGTGGGGGGGCCACGATGTCCAAACTTACAGCATTGCGAGCTCGGCGATTCGAACGCCGCGGTCTTTCGCTTACCGAGCTGATGGCCGTGCTGGGCATTCTGGGGGTGCTGGCCGTACTGATCGTGCCGCGCGTCGTGGGTCACCACGATTCGTCCGAGCGAGCCGCCTGCCACACACAGCGGGCGGAAGTCGAGTTGCAAGTCAAGCTGTGGCGGCGCCACCAGGGCTCCTACCCGGCGGCGAATCTCAGCGATATCGGTGCAGATTCCGACTATTTCCCCAGCGGCCTGCCGCTTTGCCCCGTAGACGGCACCGCCTACACAATCGATACCACCAGCGGCCTCGTTAATGGCCATACACACTAACCGGCGGAAACTTCAAAACTTTTTGTTGCTCCAGCCGTCGCGAAATGTACCTGTAACCTACGCTTTGATAAACAATCGCCGGAAGACTGCCTGGGTCATCCAGAAAGCACGGTGGTTTCCGGCCCTGCCAACCTTTGTCGTACGTGGACAAGAACGTGGAGATGAACATGAAAAAGATCAGCAACAGCAAGCGAAGTGGTTTCTCGCTGATGGAACTCCTGGCTGTCGTGACGATCCTGGGGATCATCGCGGCCATCATCGTGCCCCGGGTGACGGTCTCCAGCGACACGGCGAAAGCCAAGGTCAATGCTCACAACAAGGCGACCATCAATGCCGCCGTCGAGCGTTGGTACATTGAGACCGGTTCGTGGCCGGCCAATGACCTTTCGGACATCGGTGCCGACTCGGATTATTTCCCTGACGGCATTCCGACGAATCCGATCGACGGCACTGCCTACGCACTCGACGGCACGACCCATCGGGTCAACTAGGCTCGCTTGAAAGACGGGTGCTGATGAGCCAGTCGCACCTCCACGTTACGGCAACTTCCATGGCACGGCGCGCTGCGGCACGCCGTGCCATGACGCTTTTGGAGCTGGCCGCCGTCGTTTTCATCGTCGGGCTGCTGGGCGCGATGGCGGCTGCCCGCTTCGGATCGTCCACTATCGCCGACGCCGACGCGGACGGATTTGCTCGGCGAATCGCTCTCGATTGCGGCCAAGCGCGGCGGCGAGCCATCGCCACCGGCGACAACCATTTGCTGCGATTCACGCTTTCAGGCAGCGAGGCGACACAGTATGCCCTCTATCGCCGCCAGGGCGCCAGCACGAACCGGGTCGACGCCATCTATCCCACGCCGGCCAGCGTGACGATCACCCCCGGCGGCGTCACGGATGTCGAATTCACGTTCACCGGCGAAGCGCTGGCGTCCTACTCCATTACGGTCCAGGCACCGCACCGCACCTGGACCGTTACCATTCCCCAGGCCACCGGCAAGGCTTTTGTGCAGTAGCGGGCGCTAAACCGCAAGCGGATGTCGCACCGCTGAAGTCGATTTACCGCTTGCGGTTTAGCTGCCCGGCCCACCGGCGCATTCGTCATTTTACGCCGAGCCAATTTCTTTCACGGCGCCCTGCCAAGAGCTACCCTTGCATGGGTAATACGGGGTGCTAGGTACACGAGCCATGTTGCGGCGACGCGCGCCGAAGGCGTACTCATTGCTGGAAGTTGTGATGGCGGGCGGCATTTGCGCGTCCGCCCTGGTGCCCGCGTTGACCTTGATGCGCGACAGCATGAGCGTGGCAGACAATATAGATACGCGTCACCTGCTGTTGGTGTACGGCGTCAGCAAAATGGAGCAGGAGCTGGCCGTTGTAGCCGCGACTTGGGCGACGGGAACCGTGACCGGCGACTTTGCAGCGGACGGGCATGCGAACATCCGCTTCACGGCTGTGCGAACCGACAATCCAATTAGCGGCGGCATCACCGGACGACTGATGAGCGTGACGGTCACTACCTACAGCGACGACGATGGCGACGACAACATGGATGCAAACGAAATGCGAACCATTTTGACGACGAAAATCGGCAAGTTTGTCAGTTATGAGAACATGGCGTCCAGTTAATCCGCAGCGAGGAAGGCTGACCGGGGCCTTTGGCCGCGCGGGCCTTTCGCTGCTCGAAATGATGGTTGCCACGACGATCATGGCCACGCTGATGGGCTCGGTCGTTGTGGTAATGCGCTCGGGATACGCCGTGTGGAACGCCGAGCAAGAGGATATCGACGCCTTGGAAAACGCCTACGCCGTCGTGCGGCACTTCGTTCAGCAGATGCGGCAGGCCGATTCGGTGACGGCCATTTCCACGTCGAGCGACACCAGCGGCGACCTGTCGTTTCTCACGGCCGCTGGTGAAACTCGCTCCTGGAGCCACGACAGCGGACCAAAAGAGATCACCTATAACAACGGCGTCAGCAGCGGCCTGCTGGCCCGAAGCATCGACACGCTGACTTTTACCGGTTACGAAGCCGATGGGGTTACTCAAACGACCACCGTCGACGACATTCAGATCGTCCTGTGCGCCGTCCAAGTGACGCTCCCGCATGGTGCGGGCGTGACGCGAACCGTTTCCTGTCGGGCATGGATCCGATCGTGGTGAGGGGCCGGAAAATGCGAGAGCAAACGATCACCGACGGCCATGCACACGCCCGGCGAAAACTATCGCGCCGCCCGGCCGGCGTCGCGCTGTTGTTGTGCCTGTTCGTGCTGTCGCTCGTGAGCGTGTGGACGGTCAACATCTTCCAATCGGCTACGGTCTACCAATCCGCCTTGCGCAATACGATCGAGTACGAACAGGCCTTGTACCTGGCCAACGGCGGCGTCCACCATGCCGTCGCCGAATTAGAGAACAGCCTAAGTTGGCGCGGCACGGTTTCGACCGGCGGCTATCCCGCTTCCGGCTCGTACTCTGCCACGGCAGTTGACGGCGCGACGCCGGGGACTGTCGACATCACGTCCACCGGTGTCGCCGGCGGCTCGACTCGTCGGCTGCAGGCGACCGTTCTGGTGAATTGAGGATTTGAACCATGGCAACGATACGCGTGAAAGATCGCCGCAACCCGTCGGAACGGCGGAATGGCGGCGAACGGCGGCGACAAACCGAGCCCCGCTGGGCCATTTTCGAGGTGTGCCGCTCCATGCTGCATTTGGCGCTTGTCGCACGCTCTGGCAGCGGCGACAACGACACCGACAAAGTCGTCACCCGTTCGATCCGCTGGCGCAACGAAGCCACGTCGCTCCACACCGACCGCGGCGTCGAGGAGCTTACCGAAGCGTTCCGCACGTTGGTAGCCGAGGAGCGATTGGCCGGCGCCAAGGTGGGCATCGCGCTGGGCGGCGAGTTTTGTGTGACTCGCGTCATCACCGGCCCGACGGACGAGGTCCGTCGCGAATTTGCCGAACTCGAGGATCGCAGTACGCGCTACCTGACACTCGGCCCCGGTCCGAAGGCCCTCGCCGGCGACACGCATCAACTCGACGCCCGGCATCAGCGGGCGCTGTTGGCCGTGGCCAATCAGCGGACTTTGGACTTATTGATGAGAATCGCTGAATCGACCGGCCTGCATCTCGAGTCGATCGAGCCGTCGCTGCTCGCGCTGAGCCGGGCGCAGGCCCGGCTTCGCGATGCCTGCGACGAAGCATGCCTGATTATCCAGCTCGACGAGGATGCGGCGGAACTGGGTATCTGCCATGGCGGCCGCTTGTTGCTCGATTATCGGCCCGGCGGAAAGACCAACGCCGATAACGTCGCCGACGTCGTGTCCCTCCACTTGTCGCGATTGCAGCGGTACATCGAGCGCTATCATAGTTACCTGGATGCGCCGCTCCGGCATGTGTACTTGTCGGGCGACGCGGCGGCAGTGTCCCGCGCTTGTGCGAAGTTCGAGCAGCTTCCCCAGTTTCAATCGCACGTGTTGGAGCCCGGCAACCTGGATATGCCGTGGAGCCATGCGGCCGAAACGCCGGGCACCGACCTGGCTGCCGCGTTGGGAACGGCTTTGGCGCTGTACGCCCCGTCCGACGATCAGCCGGGACCCAATTTGATTGAAAACGCGCTGGCCCAACAGCGGGAGCCCATGCGGCCGATCCTGATCCGCAGCCTGCTCCCTTCCGCGGCGGTGCTCCTGGCGGCAGCCACGCTGCTCGTGTGGCACCTCAAGCAGTCGCACGAGATCGGCGGCCTCCGCGCCGACCTGGAGCGGCTGACCCCGGTGACGGTCCGCGCGACCGAGCTGCGACTCACGTTACTCTCGACCGATGCCAGGTTAGTCCAGCTCAAAGCCTTAGCGGAAAGGTTGCCGCGACCCGAATGGCAGCGTCTGCTCAGCCGCATCAGCCAGAGCATGCCGGACGACGTCTGGCTGGATCGGCTCAGCTTCCACGACGGGCATTCGGCCGCGCTGAGCGGTGCTAGCTATACCGACGGCGGCGTATACGACTTTGTCGGTTATTTAAAACAGGTGCCGGAGATCACCGAGATCGCCTTGGAAGGCACTGGCGTCGGCCAGAGCCCGACGGGTCCGACCACCAATTTCAACCTGCAGCTTACGCTGGCAAACCTTGCCAATAGCAGCGGAAAGGAAGCTCGCCATGATTGAACAAGCTCTCCGAAGATTCTGCGAATCCGAACACCGCAAGCTAATCGTTATAGCCGGAACGTTTATTGTAGGACTTGTGCTGGTATTGCCGTTAGTCGATATCGTACGTGCGGGCATTAACGAAAGGGAGGCGTTGCTCGCCGAGTTGGCGTCGGCCGAAGAGGTGGCCGCGACGCTCCCGCAGGTCGAAGCACGCGTCGCCGAAAAGCTTGCCCAGTTGGAAGCCATCGGGCGGCGGACGGTCAACGACGAGTCCTTGCCGGCCTTGCGCGAGAGGTTAGTCGATCTGGCGAAGGAGACCGGTTGCAACATCCGCCGGCTCACGCCGGGAGCCGCTTCCTCGCGTCCGTGGGCGCCCGGCGACAACCCGATTAATCCACCCGCCGACACAAAACGCAACGAGTCGAAGACTAATTTCGTGCTGGAGTGGCGCCCCGTGAGCATTTCGCTCAGCGGCAGCAGCGCCAACCTGCGGACCATGGTGGAGCGCGTGGCGGCCGACGGAATGCTGATGCACACCAAGTCGTTCGAGATGTACCCATCCAGCCCCAGCCGGCAGACCCTCACCCTCGACATGGAGCTTTGGTATTACACGCTGGCCCGTCGTGGCTAACCCGAGCAACGAACAGATTCTCTCTGACGGACGCGAAGCGAACCTGGCAGCGCAAGCCGGGGCGAACAATTGATTAGCGGTTAGTCCCGTAGGGACGAATGAACGCACAGAAACGGCGGTTCGCTCGTCCCCACGGGACTTGAAGACAAGACTGCAGCAAGCGATTGCAGCGCTTTTGTCAAAAGTCCCTCCGGGACAACTATGGCGAACGTGTCATCGGAGGACACATGATACGATGGAGCGTATCGAGCGGCACGCGGCGGCCTGCGACGTCGCCACTCGAGTATTGCGCTCGCCTTGCGCTCACGCTCGTCCTCGTGCTGGCATGGTCGCCGCACCCGATTCACGCGCAAGGGCCCACGTTGCCGCCGCCCGATACCGTTGAGCCAATTGGGCCGGTAGAAGCCGAAAGCGTCGATGTCGCCACACCGGCAAACGACCTGGCGCTGCCAACCACCGTGAACAAGCCGGAGGAAAAATCCCCTCCCGCCGGAAGCGACGATCTGGAAGTAGCCCTCGAGCGCCGCGGCGACTTGAACCTGCACGGCCTTTCCCTCAATGCCGCCCTGTTCACCATCAGCGAGCAGTGGAACATCAATATCGTGGCGGGCGACGTGCAGGGCACCGTCAACGGCGTCTTCAAGCAGGCACCGCTACGCGAAATCCTCGACTCTATTCTGCTTTCGAACGGATACAACTACCGCGTGGTGGGCAAAAGCCTGGTGGTCAGCTCCGTCGCCGAATTGGGGCAAATCAATCCGTTTTTTCAGACGGCTACGATCCAGGTCCAATCGGCCGACATCGACGAAGTGGTGGAAGGCGCGAAACTGCTCAACACGCCGCAAGGCCAGGTGCGGGCCCTCAAGAGCGTGCGCAGCATCGTGGTGCTCGATTTTCCGGACCGCGTGCACATGATCCGCGAGTTCGTCGCGGCGCTCGACGGCGCCACCAGCCGCCGGTTCGGCGCCGCCGACAGCCGCGTGGGCATGCCGTTCGAAGTAGCCCATTTTCGCACGCAGTACGTTTCGGCCCGCGCCGCCGAGCAGGCCTTGCAAGCAGTCCTCAGCAAAGACGGCCGCGTGGGGATTATGGAAAAAGATGATCGCCTGGTGATCGCCGACTACGCCGAGAACCTCGCGATGGCCGAAAAGGTGCTGGCTCGCATCGACCAGCCGCGGCCCCAAGTCCGCATTACGGCGCTGATCTACGACATCAGCTTGGAAGATCTGGAGCAGCTCGGCATCAGGTGGAATCAGTTCGGTTATCGTTCCGGCGACAATACGGCTGTCGGGCTGGGTCTCGGGACCGAGAGCGCCGTGAATACAGTC
>CAZHIV010000359.1:0-5483 GCA_964532675.1 uncultured Planctomycetaceae bacterium | reverse complement strand
CCAACAAACCCGCATCTATTTGCTCTTGGTGGTTCCGGCTCACCCGACCCACCCTACTTAAGCCGCGGCGCGGTTCTCCGCTCGATCAGTCAACAACGATTCCAACAACGCCACCGTGCGCCTGGTCGCGCCGAGTTGACTTTGGACTAGCCGCTGGGCCCGGGCGCCCAGCGCGGCCGCGAACTGCGGATCCGCAAGGCAGCGGCGGACGAACGCTTCGAGCTGCTGGGCGTCTTGTACCACGACGGCCGCGTCGGCCGCCGTCAGCGCGGCGACGACGTCGCGAAAGTTCCAGGTGTTGGGGCCGAACGACACGGCCGCGCCGTAGGCTGCCGGCTCGATCATGTTCTGCCCTCCCCGGCTGCCAAAGCTGCCGCCGACGAAGGCGATCGGCGCGGCGCCCCACCACGCGCCGAGCTCGCCGACGGTGTCGACGAGCAGCACACGCGCATCAGCCCCCGGCTCTGCCGGGGGTTCATTCCGGCGATGCGGTCTCGAAACCCCCGGCGGAGCCGGGGGCTGACTTGCCAACTGGGTGCGTCGCGTCCACGGCAATGCTGACGCATCGAGCAGCTTCGCCACGACGTCGAACCGCTCGGGATGCCGCGGCACGAGGATCAGCCGTAAGTGCGGATGTTGAGGCGCGAGGCGGCGGTAGATGTCGAGGGCGATTTGCTCCTCCGGCTCCTGCGTGCTGCCGGCGAGGAAAACGATGTCTTCGTTTGCGATGTCGGCGAGCTCGCGTAGGGCGGCCGTCCGCGGATTGTCGCGATCCGTTTGGGCGCCGTCGTACTTGAGCGAGCCGGTGACGTGCACGATTTCCCTCGCCGCGCCGAGCAGCCGGAACCGCTCGGCCGATTCGTCGTTCTGGGCCGCGATCAGATCGATCTGCTGCAGCACGCGGGCCACCAGCGGCCTGATGCGGCGGTAGCCGGGGAAGCTGTGATCGCTGAGCCGGCCGTTGATGACGGCGATCCGCGCCCCCTCGTCTTTCGCCGCTGCGACGAGATTAGGCCACAGCTCCAGCTCCGCCAGCACCAGCATCGCCGGCCGCACGCGCCGCATGGCCTGCCGCACGGCCCAACTGAAATCGAGTGGGCAATAGAACACGGTGAGGTCGGAATACTTCTTGCGAGCCAGCTCGTATCCGGCGCGGCTGGTCGTCGAGACGACGAACTCCCAGGCCGGATGCGCCGCCTGCCACTGACGAAGCAACGTGGCGAGCAAATTCACCTCGCCGACGCTCACGGCATGAAACCAGACGCAGGTCGCCTCCCCCTCCCGCCGCGGCACCAAGCCCCAGAATTTTTCTCGATAGCCCTCGCGATACTTGCCGGCACGAACCGCCCGCCACACGATGAGCGGCGCGCAAACGACGATCACCGCAAGATAAACGACGTTCAATAGCCAGGCGATTGGACGAGCCACGCGGGAGTCCTTTCCCACCGACGATTAAACAGAATTCACCACGACGAGCACAACGGGCGCGACGAGCATTTTCAGCAATGAATTCCTTCGAGTATTCTTCGTGCTCGTCGTGTCCGTCGAGTCCGTCGTGGTTAAAATCGGTTTCATACCAACGACTTTCGCATGCAGCATTGCTTGTACTTCTTGCCGCTGCCGCAGGGGCAGGGGTCGTTGCGGCCGACCTTGGGGCCGGTGTTGCGGATCGGCTCGAGCTTCTTGTCGGCCTCGGTTCCGGCGATGGCGGCCTGCTGTTGCCGCTCGATCTCGCTGGCCGGCGTGGCCTCTTCCTTGATCGCCTGCGAATCACTCCACGTGCTGCCGACGAAGCCTTCGTCGAGCTGCTCCATCTTGAAGATCAGATCGGTCACGTAATTGCCGACCGAGATCCACATCTTCTCGAACAGCGACATGCCTTCGCGCTTGTACTCGACCTTGGGGTCGATCTGGGCGTAGCCGCGCAGGCCCACGCTGGAGCGCAGATGGTCCATCGCGAGCAGGTGCTCCTTCCAGCCGCCGTCGAGAATCTGCAGCAATAGGGCCCGCTCCATCCGCCGCATCTCGGGCCGAAAATGGTCTTCGACGACCTGCGACACCTTGCGCCAGGCCGCGTCGCGATCGAGCTTGGCCAGCTCGTCGCTCGTGATTTCCGCGTTGCATGTTTGCTTGAGCCAGTCGGTGAGGGCGACGAGCTTGCCGTTGTGGCCGGTGACCGCGCCCACCGTGGCGGTGCGGCTGGCCTCGTCCGCGAACAACTGGGCGACTTTCTGCTGGGCCTCGGCGGCCACCTGGTTTGCCCGCTCGTTGTTGCGACGGCTGTGCTCGACGAGCAGCATGCGAATTTCTTCCCGCTGCTTGTGCTTGAGATCCTCGATGTCCAGCTCGGCGTCGAACCGCCGCTTCGCC
Organism: uncultured Planctomycetaceae bacterium; assembly: GCA_964532675.1. Classification (GTDB taxonomy): domain Bacteria; phylum Planctomycetota; class Planctomycetia; order Pirellulales; family Lacipirellulaceae; genus JABDGM01. Next base: position 3,113 of record CAZHIV010000359.1, on the reverse strand, counting down.
CACTCGACGAGGTCTTCGCGCAAAAAGCCCTGCCGCTGGCCGCCGGCGCCGCGGGCGGAGAAGCGATACAACCCGGCCAGCACGGGATACTCCGATTCCCGCTGGTCGTAGGCCGCGATCGCCCGCTGGTGCGCCAGCTCGGTGAACTCGGCCGGCTCCAGATCGCGGACTTCGTTGGGCGCGACCTCGACGCCGAACTTGTCGCGCATCCACGCGCAGGCCGTCTGCAGGCCGAAGTCCGGCTCCAGATAACGGGCGCACGACGACAGGTCGGTCCGCGAAATGGCGTCGTGAGCCAGGTTCATCAGCTCTTCGGCCAGGTTTTCGCGGCCGATCTTCTTGAGGTCCCGGTCGCGGAGGTTGAGACCCCAGCGGGTGTTGAGCGTCGTGGCCAGGGCGGCCCAGTTCCATTCGCTCTCGTCCTCTTCAACCGGCAGGTTCTCTTCGATCGCGTCGAGAATTTGCGACTCGGCCATTCGCGTGGCCTCGTCGTACGCCATTCGCTCGGCGTCCTTGTAGTCGGCGCCGCGATAGTCCTTCGCATTGAGCTGGACGTGCAACATGTTGCTCGCCGCGGCGGCGAATGTCTCGCTGCCATACGTGGGGCTGAGGAAGCGGGCGAAATGCTCGTCGACCTGCTTGCGGATCATCTCGGTGATGAGGTCGCGGCAATTGACGCCGTCGAGAATCCGCTGGCGATAGCGATAGACGCGCTTCCGCTGCTCGTCCATCACCTCGTCGTATTCGAGCAGGTTCTTGCGGACCTCGAAGTTCCGCTCCTCGACCTTCTTCTGGGCGCCCTCGATGCGGCGGGAGACCATCCGGCTCTCGATCGCCTCGCCTTCCTGCATGCCGAGGCGCGTCAGCAAATTCTTGACCCACTCGCCGGCGAAGATCCGCATCAGGTCGTCTTCCAGCGAGAGGTAAAAGCGGCTGCTGCCGGGGTCGCCCTGTCGGCCGCAGCGGCCGCGGAGCTGCAAGTCGATCCGCCGGGCCTCGTGCCGCTCGGTGCCGACGATGTGCAGGCCGCCGAGCTTTTTGACTTCCTCCCCCTCGGTTTTCATGCCTTCGCGGCGCTCGATCTCGGTGATCAACTGATGCCACTCTTCCTGGGGCACGTCGAGGCGCGTCGGATACTTCTCCTGGAGCTGGGCCCAGGCCATCGTTTCGGGATTGCCGCCGAGGACAATGTCGGTGCCGCGGCCGGCCATGTTCGTGGCGATCGTGACGGCGCCCTTGCGGCCGGCCTGGGCGACGATCTCCGCCTCGCGCTTGTGATGCTTGGCGTTGAGCACCTGGTGCTTGATGCCGCGCTTATCGAGCAGGCTGGAGAGCCGCTCGCTCTTTTCGATCGAGACGGTGCCGACCAGCACGGGCCGACCCGGATGTTGCAGCTCCTTGATATTTTCGCGAGGCACCAGCTCCGTTTGCTTCGACTCCGGCAATTGCAACTCAACGGATTTCTCGTCGTCGCGGCGGGCGGTGCCCGAAAGCAGCGTGCCGTCGGCCAGTTGGACGCTCGTCCAGCGATTGAGCCGCTCGATTTCGTCGGCGATCGCCACGTACTTCTCGTGCTCGCTGCGGTAGATCACGTCGGGGAAAATAGTGCGCTTGAGCGGCTTGTTGGTGGGCACGCCGATGACGTCGAGCTTGTAGATTTTCCAGAACTCGCCTGCCTCGGTGAGGGCGGTGCCGGTCATGCCGCAGATCTTGTCGTACAGCTTGAAGAAGTTCTGCAGCGTGATGGTGGCCAGCGTCTGCGACTCCTGCTTCACGGTGACGCCTTCCTTGGCCTCGACCGCCTGGTGCAGGCCGTCGCTCCAGTGTCGCCCGGGCATCAACCGGCCGGTAAACTCGTCGACGATCACCACCTCGCCGTCCTGCACGACGTAGTTCACGTCGAGCTTGTACAGGTGGTGGGCCTTGAGGGAATTGTCGATGAGGTGCGGCCACTGCATGTTGCCGGCCGTGTAGAAGCTCTCGACGCCGGCCAGCCGCTCGGCCTCGCGGACGCCTTCATCCGTGAGGTTCGCCGTGTGCTCTTTCTCCTTGACCTCGAAGTGCACGTCGCGCTTGAGCTGCCGGGCGACCTTGTCGGCCCGCGTGTACTTGGTGACGTCGTCCTCGGCGGGGCCGGAGATGATGAGCGGCGTGCGGGCCTCGTCGATGAGGATGTTGTCCACCTCGTCGACAATCGCGAAGTGCAGCGGGCCCTGCGCCTGCTGCTGGTGCTTCGGATAGCGGTCGTCGCCGCGGGCGGCGACCCGCATGTTGTCGCGCAGATAGTCGAAGCCGAATTCGTTGTTCGTGCCGTACGTGATGTCGCAGTCGTAGGACTTCTGTCGCTCGGCCGAGTCCATGCCGCTCTGGATGGCGCCAACCGTCAGGCCCAGGCCGGTGTAGAGCGGGCCCATCCACTCCATGTCGCGCCGGGCCAGGTAGTCGTTCACCGTCACCACGTGCACCGAGCCACGCGCCTGTCGCTGGTCGTCGGTATCGACGTAGTGAATGACTTTTAGCGCGTTGAGGTACGCCGGCAGCGTGGCGACGAGCGTTTTGCCTTCGCCGGTGACCATCTCGGCGATGTTGCCCTCGTGCAGGATCATGCCGCCCAGGAGCTGCACGTCGTAATGCCGCATGCCGATAAACCGTCGGCCGCCCTCGCGGCAAACGGCGAACGCTTCGACCAGGATGTCGTCGAGCGTTTCCCCGGCCGCCAGCCGCCGGCGGAACTCGGCCGTTTGGGCCCGCAGCTCCTCGTCGGTCATCGCCTGGTACTTCGGCTCGAGCGCACCGATGGCGTCGACCTTCGGCTGCAAGCGCCGCAGGAATCGCGCGTTGGCCGAGCCGAACAGGCTCGTGATCGCCCGCTCGAAGCGGCCCAGCACCGCGTTGCCGATGCCCGAGAGGGTTTCCCAGATGCGTTCGAGAATTTCCATGAATCTTTCTACGGCAGAAACGCGCCAGAGTGATCGCACCGCCGCCCAAGTGGGAAAATACGGCGGCCGCCGCGCGCAGGATGCGGCGGAACCGGTAGGATAGTACTGGAAAGCGCGTAACGTGGCTCTACCAAAAAGTTTATTGCGACCGCGAGCGGCGGTCAAGCGGAGTTG
>CAZHIV010000358.1:0-13960 GCA_964532675.1 uncultured Planctomycetaceae bacterium | reverse complement strand
TACTCGACCGCGCCCTGCTGCACACCCTGCGCGACACCGAAAACTCTCATTCGGCGATCGCCACGCACAGCCTGCTCCGCGATCTTTACGGAACGGACGGGTTTCAGGGTGTGGTGTATAGCCCGGCGCCAAATGTCGCCTTTGATCCCGCCGTGGCCAATCGGCAAGTGACGCGCTTCGCCGGCGCAAGCACATTGACCGGACCGCTCGGCCCCACGCAGGGCCAGTTCGTCGACATCTACGTCCGCGCGCTGGCCTGGAACCAGGACGACCCGTTGACGCCAGGCCTGGTCCGCGAGAACCAGGGGCAATTCGCCCTGCTGGCGCCCGACCCGCGGCACATCGTGAAGCTCGATCGCAACTTCCTCGGCCAGCCGCAGCTCCAGGCGATGCCGCTCACCAAGGGCTATTACAACGGCTGCCTGATGACGATCACCAGCGGCCCGGCGGCCGGGCAGTCGACGCGGATCGTCGGGTATGAGCACGTCGCCGATATCGACCCCACCGCCCCGAACGCCGACCCGCCCTTCTACACCCGGCTGTTCCGCTTTCGCGTGATGGCCTTCCCGCGCAGCGACGGCCAGCCGCTGCAGATCGGCAGCCGCCAACCGGAGATCGCCGACCTGGCGAACGCGACGTTCATCGTCAACGGCCGGCCGTTCAACGGCACCGGCGTCGGCTACAACCCCCTGGCCGGCTCCGGCCAGCCCCGGCTCAACGCGCTGCAAGTCATGCCAATCGGAACGACGAGCAGCGCCGTCGGCGCCGAGATCGCGCTCACGCCCAACGCCCGCTTTCTAGATTACAGCAGGGTCGGCATGCATCCCGACCCATTCGCGCCGAGTTTGGTGGAAAACGACTTTCTGCTGCTGAACCCAGATGTTGCTCCCGCGGATCGGCCGCTGTACTGGAAATACCAATCGTTCGCGGGCCCCGGCGATGCGAACGAGTCGTACGATGCGGCCGACTTCCAGAACATGTTCCTCGCCCTGCTGACGGTGTCGCCGCGGGCGCGGGGACGCGTCGTGCACAACGTCAGCGGCGTGCCGCAGGCGTTCGAAATCGACGATCCGCAAGTGATCGACGCCAACGGCAACTTCGTCAACACGGATGAGTTCCTGCGGCTCGACCTGGAGGACCTCCCCTGGCCCTCGTTCCACCGGCCGGACCTCGTGAACTTCTGGTATCACCGGATTTTCAACTATCTGATCGCCACGGGCGCCGTCCAGCCGGAGGACGCCGTCCCCGCCATCCTCCATCCCTACGGCCCGGACGGCATTCGCGGCAACGGCGACGATCCGACTGCCGTCGGCCTGCCGCTGCGCGACTTGATCGTCTCGCTCAAGCGGAAGATCATGCTGCGGCCGATCCGCGAGGACCATCCGAACTTCGACGGCAGCAACCCGCCCTCGGTGCCGCCCGACTTGACCGACGACAGCGAAAACCTGGCCGCCACCGGCCAGATTTCCATCCCCTACTGGGAAGCCACCGGCCCGTGGGACGTCGACAACGACAACGACGGCGTGGCCGACAGCGTGTGGGTCGATATCGGCGACCCGGTGATCGAGGCCGAGGACGGAGTGCGCTACAAGGCCCTCTACGCCTACCTCATCGTCGACCTCGACAGCCGGCTGAACGTGAACGCGCACGGGCTCGCGGATCACATCACGCCGCCGGATTTGGCATACGCGATCGATATTAACGGCGACTTCACGCCGCTGAATATGGCCGCCCAGGCCTCGTCAGACTTCCTCGCCCAGGGCCTCGGCTACGGCCCGGCGGAGATCAGCCTGCGGCCGGTGTTCCCCATTCCGTGGATCGACCCAGCCGGCACGTTTCCCGACCCAACATTGCCGCCGAACCGCAGCGAGGCGGCCGGCGCACCCATCGACAGCTACGCGGCGCTGCTCGTCGGCCGGGACAAGCTCGACCAGTCGGCCGTCTCCGGCAAATGGGGCTACCAGCCGCCCGCCATGATGGGGCCGTTGGTCGCGGTCACGCCGGGAAGTAACTACATGTACGATTCGGATTTGTCGGCAGTTCCGGCGGGCGCTCCTCAGTTGTATACCGGCGAGACGGCCAGCCCCGACCTGCTGGCGATGCTGAAGTTCTTCAACTACCCGTGGACGGCCTTTCATCCATCCGCGTTCGGCACGCCGCCCGATTTGAAGGGCCGCTATGCGCTGGGCGTCGACTACACGGGCCAGCCGGTCTACGAAGTGATGTACGATGTGAACCCCAGCAACACGGCGCTTGACTACAACCTGCTGGCCAACTCGCCTTACGAGCTCAACCTGAGCAGCCCGCAGCGGCGCGATACGATGTCCGATATTCGCGCATCCTACTCGAACTCGACGGCGAAGTTCTTCGGCACGATGGGGTACAACGACGATGCGGCGTTCGCGACGACCGACCTGGAGCGGGTGTTGCGGGGTTGGGACGCCGACGCCGGGACGCTGCCCAGCCGGCTGTGGGACGTGGTCGACGCCTTCGACCCGCTGAAGCTGATGGAGTACGACCCCCACCGCGTGACGGCCGCCGCCAACGCCGCCTTCGGCTCGGCCAGCCAGCCGGAGCGGCTGGCCGCGGCCCAGCAAATGGCCGCCATCAACCGCCACCTCGTCACCACCGACAGCTACGACCTCCCCGTCCCCGCCGCCAGCGTGCCGAACCCGGACATTTACGCATGGGGCGCCGATGGGTATCCGGGGCGGCGTCCGAGCGGAGGCGGCGGCCCGCCTGATCTCACCCAACTGAATGCGCCCATTTCCGACGACTTCCGCTCGCTGTTCGGCAAAGAAGCGGCGCAGGCGACAATCTTCGACCTGCTGCGGTACCGCGTGTGGGTTGCGGTCCGCCCGCTGGCGATGCAGGAATTCGGGTATGCGAATGAAGACGACTTATCCGATCTCAGCGACGCCGATTACGCGACGTTCCTGACACGAGTTTCGCAACTCGCCGAAGCGCGTCTCAACGGCGAGCCGTTTCGGGATACCAACGGCAATGGCATTTATGACACCGGCGACACCTTTACCGCGTCCCTGCCTCCTGCCGGACATGACACGAACGGCAACGGCGTCTACGACCCGCCGATGGCCCGGCTGCTGGCCCCGGAGGTGATCGCCGGCAAGCGGATGGATTTAAACCGCCCCTTCGGCGACGGCCAGGACAACGACGGCAACGGCGTCGTCGACGACCCGCTGGAAGCCGGCGATCCGTTTTTGGATCTCAACGGCAACGGCAAGATGGACTATGACACGAACGGCAACGAGACAGAGCCGTACATCGATCTAGACGGGGACGGCGAGTACGACGCACCCATGGACGAGCTCTGGGCCGCCACCGGCGCCTTCGCCGAGCAGATTAGCTTCGACCACACGAACAGCCAGGGCGAGCCGGTCCACCCCGCGCTGGGCCGCCGCGGCGCGCTGGTCCGCAACCTCGACTCCCAAGCCCGCCAGCATTACGCCCGCCACCTGTACTGCCTGATGCTGCTGTTGGTCGACCAGAACTACATCGCGCCGGTCGATGAGAACGACCCGCAGATCGCCACGTACCTCGACACGACGATCGACCCTAGCGCGGCTAAGAGTGTCCGCGATGCACTTGGACCAAATCCGCATCCGAACCCGACACAGGAAGAGGCGCTGAAGTTGCAAGCTCGGCAGATCATGCGCCGTAAGTTGACCTGCCGCCAGATCGCCCAGTGGGCGGTCAACTGCGTCGACATGCGCGACGCCGACGCCATCATGACGCCGTTCGAGTATGACGAGAACCCCTGGGACGGCTGGGGCGTTCCGGACGGCAACGGGGTCAATATCCCGCTCGACGGCGACCCGGCTACCGACGAGAACAAGGGTGAGATGATCAATTGGTCGGAGGTACCAAACAATCCGAACCCGAATACAAAGAAGCTGACGGTACTGCCGCCCGCGCAGCTGCCCACCGTGCTCAACCAAACCCGCGGCCTGGTCTGGGGCACGGAGCGGCCGGAGCTGGTGATCAGCGAAACGCTCGCCACGCACGACCGCAAATCGACCGATGAGCCGTATCGCGGCCAGGTGCGGCCTTCTTCATCGGGCCAGGAAGACGAATTCGACTGCTTGGATCAACGGCTCAAGCCGATGGGATCGCTGTTCATCGAGCTATACAACCCGTGGCCGGCCGACGGCCCGCGCCCGGCCGAGTTGTATCGCTACCGGGGCAACGTGGGGCATCGTCCCATTCCAACGATCGTCGACACGGTGGACGGCGTGCTGCTGCATCGCCAAAGCGACCTGACGGCGCCGATGGCCAGCGGCCCGGCCAGCGGCCCCGGTCGCTCGCCCGTCTGGCGCATGGCGATCGTGAAACAACGGGATGAGCCGATCTTGAAGAAGTACGTCAAGCCGGCCGACTTCAACGACAAGAATAAGAAGTTCAAGTACTCGTTCGTGGACGGCTTGCAGGGCACGGTCCACCGACCGACGCCCGAGTTCTTCACGCTCGACCCAGACCATTCTACATTCGATTCCGACCGCGACGCGCAGCGGTGGGTTTACTTTACGCCCCCGCCGAAGCAGGTCCGCTACAGCCACAAAACCAACGCGGCGGCCACGACGTGGACGTTCTTTACGCGCGGCCAGGATCCGGGCGGTCTGGATGCAATCAGGATTCCCAGCGCGCCGGCGAAAACCGGGATGACTTCGGTCCCCCTCGGCAAGCAGTACTTCCTGGCCTCCGACCGAGGCGACACGCCGGCCGCGTGGGCCATCGACGCGGACCCGAACATTCCGAACAACAGCGCCTTCCTGGCGCCGATCATGCCCGGCTGCTACGCGGTCGTCGGCTCGGCCGGCACGCAGTATAAGGCACTGGAACGCGTCCGGAATGCTGGCGGAAACCCCATGGTCGGGCACCCGCGATTCGTCACGACAATCGGCCGGATTCGCGATAAGAGTTCGCCTCGCCCCACTGCGTCGATCCTGGATACCAGGCACCTTCAACAGCTCGACGAGACGCGGCGTATCGAGCTGCTGCCGCAGCGAGATCCGTTCGTGCAGCAGCTCCTGGTGGGCAAGAACGGCGGCTCGGAGATGATCGAGATCACTAATAATAAGTGGTACAACATCACCGACGACCAGTATGAGATCACCGATCCCAGCCACGACGAGACGGACGAGCCGATCGCGTCGCAGAATATCAAGAATTGCGTCGCGATCCCGATCGAGGGTCTGAACGTCTCGGAGCCGGTGGCCGGCTACATCGACACGTCGACGGGACGGCCCTGGCCCGATTCCGGCTATCTTGGCGACGATGCAAACGAGGGTCGGCAGATCGGCCGCAACGACGTCGGCGAGTGGGAGTTTCAGATTCGGGGGCCGGGGAAAATCTCGGACCAGGTCGATCCGCCCAAGCAGGACCCCCGTCCGTTCGTGGTCCCTCTCGACAACGAGCTCGCGCTGATGCGCAACGGCACGACGGCCAACTACTGCACCGTTCACCTGCAGCGCCTGGCAAATCCGCTGCTCCCGTGGAACCCCGAGCCGCGGCTCAGCGACGGCACGCAGCACCCGGACTACAACGAGGCGCTGCCGGTCAATCCGTACCTCACCATCGATTCGATGAGCACCGACCTGACGGCCTTCAACGGCGTGGAAGACCGCGAGCGGACGGAGCTGCCCACGAAATCATCGGGACATCCTCAGAACGAGGACAAGACGCAAGAGGACGATCGCGCGACGCCCGACATTCAGTTCCACCAGACGAAGCGAATTTTGCCATACGATCCGTTGACGTTGGGCACCATTGGAAAGCCCAAGTTCGAGCAGAAGCTCCATCTCAAGTCGCTGGAGCGCGGCTATCACACGAAGGTGGACGACGCAAGGACGATCGAGCGCGTCAAGCGCAGCGTGTGGGCGCATGAGCCGGCCAACAACAAGGAAGCCGTTGGCGTGCCGGGGGCGACGGCCCCCAAGGGCGAGAATCCCAGCGGCGGCGACCTGTTCAATACTCCGCATACCGACCAGCGCAAGACGCAATTAATGGCCGACGGCGTGGATAACGACGCGATCCTGGCCATGACGCCTTCGGACGAGCACGTGTTTGACTACGTGCTTGAGCACACGCTGGGCTTCCAGAACACGACGTTCGGCGAGTTCTACACGGCAGGCGAGGACGGCGTCGCGGTGCCGCCGGTGCCTGCTTCGGCGTTCGGTTCGCCGAAGCTGCCGTACACGTACACGAACGCCGCGGGGACGGTCGACGTGTTTTCGACATTCCCCTGGCTGGCGTGGAACAACCGGCCGTTTGTCAGCGGCAAGGAATTGATGTCGGTGCCGGCCGCTTCGAGCTCGCAGATGTTCCGCTCCGGCTATTACTCGACGATCAATCCGAATGAACCGCCGCCAACGGCGGACCAACCGGTCACCAATCCGTATGGGAACGACGGGCGATTCGCGGTTGAGGGGACGCCTCCCTTGTTGTATCAGTCGTCTTTCCCGTTCGGGCACCTGCTGCCCTTCTTCTCCGCGGCCGCCCAGCGGCCCGATTTCTACGATGAGGATACGGATCCCGACGCCACGAAGTATACGGCCCACCCGACGGATCCTATGATATTGAAGCCACCAGACCCGGCGCTTGCCCCGCACTTCTATCGCATTCTGGAGTACGTCCAGGTGCCGTCGCGGTACGTGGGCACCGAGACGATGCTCAACGCGGAGACGTTTAACGATGTGCCGGGCGGTGCTGACATTATCGGCCCGGCCGATCCGCGGTCGGCCTTCCAGCCGCCGTTCAACCAGGTCTCGCGCGAGCGCGACCCGGGGCGGGTGAACCTCAACACCGTCACCGGCCGGCGGATTCCGGGTGATCCGTCCATTCCCAGTCCGCCGCAGATCTGGTCGGAAGTGTACGACGGCATCATGCACCGTTACCGCGACGACGATTTGCGCGACAACACTGCGGCGTTGAACCTTCTGCAATATGGCCAGTCCGGACCAGCCTGGCGTGATGTTGCGCTGAGCCGCCGTGGCTATGCGCAGTTAAACGCGCCCTCACCGACTGTACCCCCATCAGTCGATAAACCGAATAATCCCGGGCCTCCCGATACGTTCCAATTCGGTCTGAACAACAGCTTCCCAACCGTCTTCGCCAACCCGTTCCGCTCGCCCGGCGCAGGTGACATGGTACCTCTCGTGCAGATGATGCAGTACGGCGTGGATGCCACCTACTTGCGAAACCATCCGTACAAGCGCGACGCGGATCAGAAGTGGGGCGATGCTGCTAATCCAAGATTTAATGACGCCCGCGATGCCGGTTTTGGCGACGACACGCTGTCATACCGCCCAAACTGGGCAATTCCAAGCGACGATTTGATGACACCTGGCGCACGCGATACACTGCCCTTGTTCAGCGAAGCCCGCGCCGAGCCGTTCAGCGACACCGACCGCAACCCCTACATGATGTACCAGCCGATGACGCGGTTGGGGAACCTGGTCACCAACCGCTCGAATGTGTTCGCGATTTGGATTACGGTGGGGTACTTCGAGGTCGAGAAGGCGCCTGCGTTTGACGACGTATCCGAACGGTTCGGCGGTGACGGCACCGCAAACTCGCCCGCTACCCAGGCGGCCCAGGCCCTTTACAACCGCGTGTACCCGGACGGCTACATGCTGGGCCGCGAGGTGGGCAGCGAGACGGGCGACGTGAAGCGGGCCCGCGGGTTCTACATCGTCGACCGCACCGAGGAGGTCGGCTTCAAGCCGGGCGAGGACCTCAACGTCGAGAAGACGATTCGCTTGCGCCGGCGAATCGAGTAGTGAAAATTAAGAGCCTCTAACCAATTGAACCGCCAAGTTCGCCAAGGACGCCAAGTAAGACACCAAGCAAGGTATTTCTCTTGGCGACCTTGGCGTTCTTGGCGGTTTGATTCATATTGTTAGACGCTCTGGACCTTGTTTGTCCGCAGATGTCATAGCCCGGCCGTTGGCCGGAACCAAAGGTGGTAATTAAAAAGCGTTGCCTCATCGGTTAGGTTGATAGCGTCAACCAAGAACCATACCGAAAGGAGGCAACGCCATGCTGTCTTTTGTACAACGTCATCGGAAGCAAGTCACGGGTGTAGTCAGTGGTTTTGATCGGCTGCGGTTTCGGGGCACGCTGCGGGTGCTGGCGCACGTGGGAGGCATGATGGATTTTCTGTGGCATCAGCGAGTCCCGCTCAAGCGCTTCAAGGACTATGTCTGCGAAACGACCAAGCGGCTGCGCGAGGCGACCGAAGCGTCGGCCCAGCGGGCCGGCCAGCGCGTGCGGTACGTGGCCAGCAGCACGCTCTCGAAGGAAGACCTCGTGCGGGAGATGGCGGCGCGGGAGGGCCGCCAGGAAGGACTGCTGGCCGTGCTGAGCTGCGTCGAGCCTTGCCGTTCTTACGAGCTGCATCGCAACCGCGAAACCAAGCATTTGGACTTGCGCAACTCGCCGCTCAAGTGCCTGCACTATTACTTCTACTTTCAGCATCCGCAGTTGGGCTTCATGCACGTGCGGCTTCAAACCTGGTTTCCATTCACCATGCACGTCTGCCTCAACGGACGGGAGTGGCTGGCCCGGCAGTTGGACCGCGCTGGCATCGACTACCTGCGGCAGGACAACTGCTTCGTGGAACTCTCCGACGTGGCCCGCGCCCAGCGCCTGTTGGACCGCCAATTGAAAACGGCCTGGCCGCGCCTGTTGGATCGGCTGGCGAGACAGGTGTTTCCCCTGCTGCCAGAGATTCTGGGCAACTACCCGGTGCCGTATTACTGGTCGGCCGACCAGAGCGAATGGGCCACCGACGTGATGTTCGATTCGCGAAGTGCCTTGGCCGCGCTCTATCCGCGACTGGTACTCTACGGCATGACCCACTTGGGGACCCGCGACGTGCTGCGTTTTCTAGGCCGCAAGGCCGGAGTCAGCGGCCGCTTCGGCCGGCTCACGGCCGAGGTGCAAAGCGACCTCCGCCAGCGTGTGGAAGGGACGCGGCTGAAGCACTTCGTCAACCAGAACTCGATCAAGATGTACGACAAGCAGGGCCGCGTGCTGCGGATCGAGACCACGATCAACAGCCCGCGGGAGATGAAGACCTACCGCCCCAAGGAAGGAGACGAGGGCGGGCCCAAATCGTGGCGCTACTTGCGCAAGGGAGTAGCCGACATGCAGCGACGGGCCGAGATCAGCCAAGCCGCCAACGAACGTTATCTCGAATCGTTGGCTACCGTCGATGAAACGACCCCCTTGGAACAATTGACCAAGGGCGTGTGCCGACCCGTCACCTGGAAAGCTCAGCGCGTGCGGGCCCTCAACCCGCTGGCCAACGATGACGCGGCCTTGCTGACGGCCGTCAATCGAGGAGAGTTTCTGTTGCATGGCTTTCGCAACCGCGATCTGGCAGCCTTGCTCTACTCGTCGCGCCGCGTGCCCGCCGAGGAGCAACGCCGCCGCTCCGCTGCCATCACACGCAAGCTCCGGCTGCTGCGCGCTCATGGCCTGATCAAAAAGGTTCCACGTACCCATCGTTATCAATTAACGGACTCTGGGCGAACTATCATCACGGCCCTGCTCGCCGCACGACAAGCCAATACATCCCAACTACTTAAGGCTGCCTGAAATCTTCTTGAAACACAAAGAAACTGACGGTTAGCAATGCAGATGGGCGCAGATTTCGTTTGGCTTGCTTTTATCTGCGCCCATCTGCGTTCATCGGCGGACAAAGATCGGAACTAGCTTGAGCGAAGCGTCGCAATTCGAGAACCAAGGGCCGGAGAACGGGGCCTATCGCGAGCGTCCGCAGCGCGGGGCCCTGTGGCCGATGTTGGCGCTACTGGTGGCGGCGGGGGCCGTGCTCGTCGCGCTGCAGGCTCGGCGGCCGGAGCCGGCGTCGCCGTGGGTGGGGCTCGAGCTGCCGCCCTTGAACGTCGCCGGCTGGCTGAATACCGACGAGCCGCTCTCAGCCGAATCGCTGCGCGGCAAGGTCGTGCTGGTGGATTTCTGGGCCACCTGGTGCCGGCCGTGCCTGATGGGGATGCCGGAGCTGGCCGAGTTCCGGGAGCGGTTCGGCCCGCGCGGCGTTGTCGTGGTGGGGCTCACGGCCGACGATAAGTCGCCCGACGCCGTGCAGGAAGTGATCGACCCGTTGGACGTAGCCTGGCCGATCGGCTACGGGGCCCGCCCGGCGTTCAACGCGGTCGGGATTTACGCGCTCCCCACGTATGTACTCTTCGACCGCACGGGCCGCAGCGTGTGGGGCGGCCATTCGCTCCAGGGCGCCGAGGAAGCCGCCGTGGCGGCGCTGGCGCGCTAGCTGTTAGCTGTTAGCTATTAGCTGTTAGCCAATCGTTGATTCACTTCCTCTGGCTAATAGCTAACAGCTAATAGCTAACAGCTTCTACGGCATCTGCTCGCGGATGTACTTGACCTTCGGCTTGCCGCCGCCGCGCGCGGGGTAGCCGATGAGGTAGTCGGAGGCGTAGCGGAGCCGTTCTTTGCGCTCGGGGACGCGGAAGTTGTCGCCCTTCTGCATGATGGTCCGCGCCAGCGGCATCTCGCCGAACGCGCGGCTGCCGGCCGATTCGCAGGGGTACCAGCGGCCCTCCTGGTCGGCGTGCTCCAGGTAGAACTCGGGGTACACGTGGCCGTGGACCCAGACCATGCGGGCCGGGATCTTGTTGGCCCGGCAGAGGGCGACGAACAGCGCGGCGCGGCCCTGGCAATCGGCCTGGCCGTCGCGCAACGTATCGAGCGCGCCTTTGTCGGGGCCCTCGACGTATTCGATGTGCTCCAGCACGTGGTCGTAAATCGCTTCGATCTTCTGCCAGTCGGTGGCGTTCTCGTCGATGGTTTCGAGGATATCGCGGTTGAGCGAGCGGATTTGCTGGTGCCGCACTTCGATGTACGGGCTGGCATTCACGAACATCCGCAGCTCGCGCGGCAGGCGCTGCGGGATTTTCAGGTGGTCGGTCTTTTCCGGCGGCAGGATGGTGTGGACGGTTACTTCGGCCGTGACGACCGCGCGGGCCGTGGCGCCATTGGATAGGAAAGGGACCGAGATCAGCATCTGCCGGGCGCCGTCCTGCAAGAGGCGATAGTTCACTTCGCGGACCTCGGGCGAGAACTCTTCGTCGATGATTTGCACGTCCTGCTCCGGGCACTCGAGCGGCACGGTGACCATCGCCACGATGTCGCGGCAAGCGCCCCGGCTGGCGGTGATCTCGGCGCCCACGCGGAAGCGAATCGTCGTGGCGGGGCCGAACCGCGCATCGCCGGCCGACTCGCCCTCGGCCAGGATCTGCGCCGAGGCCGATGCCGCCATAAAGGCCAGGGACAGGGCGACCACGAAATGCGCTTTGGACCGCGCTATCGAAAGTAGCAGCTGCATACTTCCATTGTAGTTCGCGCCCGGAATGGTTGGGGCCGTTTCCAGGCGCAAACGCGGAATCGACCGTAGCCCGAGCGCAAGCGAGGGATGCTTCGCAGCTAATCGTCACCCTCCCCCTGCCCCTCCCATCAAGGGAGGGGAATTTCAAGACCAAGCCCAGCGTCTGCCCTTGCTCGCGCCGCGGACGGGCGCCGGAGAGAAAACGTCGCCCAGAAACAGCCCCGCTCGGCTGGCTTCAGGACGGGCTCAGCCGAGCAGGGCCAATGTGCGGGTCGATGTCCCGGACGACTTCAACCCACAGGGCGCGCGCCCGCGTTGCCGGCGTGGGAGGGCGGGGAACCGGCTCGCCGGGACGTCGCGCAATTGGTCTCGCAAATCCGCCGAGCCGAGGCGGACGGTAATGACGAATTCCCAAATGACGAATTTGTGAATGGCGGCATTCAGTCATTCGTCATTCGTCATTCCTACTTCGTCATTCTCCAATGCCGCTCGGCTCGCGGCGATTGCTGCTACTCGCCCATCGGCCGCGGGTCCATGAATGTTTCGGGCCCCGGCGGCGGCGTCACCATGCCCGGCTCGCAGCAGTCGCTGTCGCACGGGCAGCAGTCCATCGGCATTTCCGGTCCGTAGCTGACCATGCCGGGGAAAGGTCCGCCGCTCGACTCGGCATATCCGCAACCCGGCTCGCCGTAGTAGGCGGGCTGCGGCTGGAACATCATCGGTTGTGCCATCATGGGTTGTGCTTGGGCATACACGGGCTGCTGCGGGCAGCACGGCTGGGCGAACATCTGCTGAGCCATCGGTTGCGCCACAACGCCTTGGCAGGGGTTCCATGTCGCGCAGGGGGGCGCATAAGGCGCGGCGGCGGCGAACGGCGCCGCCGTGGGCGTGACGTATTGCGGGATCACCGTCGGCGCGGCGACCGGCGGGCACGCGGCCGGCGCGGCGACCAGCGGCGCGGCGTACGTCGGCGCCGGCGGACACACCGGGCCGGGTCTGAACCAGTTGCACGGGCAGCAGGGACACAGCCCGGCCGTCGGGCAGCAGGCGGCACACCCGCTCAACGTGGCCGGGATAGCCGCTACGGCCAGCAAGGTCAGTAGCTTCTTCATGATTTGACTCTCTCCTCAGAAAGCAGCCGGGATTACTGCTTGGGTGGCGCCGTCCGATTATCCGATTCAGACTCTAAATAGGCGGGATTTCAGGCGGGTTCGGCTCGTACCAGTCGGTCGAGACGGCGGGGCTGAGCAACTCTACATCCTGCGGCGCGATGTGCAAACGCCACGGGTGAATTTTTCCAACAATCCGCGGGGCGGCTGGTTGAACGAATCGGACAGGAGTTCCATAATTGCCAGCACGTCGCCCGCGCGTGTGGTAAGGTTTCAACGCGTCGGCATATACTTCCCGACCGGACAGATCAACGCAGGCTTCTAACGATGGATTCGATTCTCGCGATGGAAACGAACAGGCCCAGTCAACGAATGAAGAAATCCGCGACGGCACTGTGCCGCGCGGCGGCGCTGGCGCTGTGCCTCGGCCTGTGCGCCGCGCCGGCCGTGGCGTTCGCCGACGAGGCGCCCGGCGGCCGCGCGTTCTCGGGCGGCGTGCGCCTGCAAGATGAGATCGTCGTCGTCAACACGCGAATGCTGTGCGGTAGCACCGATCCGGATTCGCTCGCTAGCGGCGTGATGGTCGAGAACTATGCCGTGACGGACGAAGCCGGCCATCGCCGCTGGCGCCGGTCCGACCTGGAGTCGTTCGTGTCGTTCGATCCTTCGGTGCCGACGATCTTTTTCGTCCACGGCAACCAGATCACACCGGGCGAAGCGAAGTCGCAGGGACTCGCCGTGTATCGTCGGTTAATGCGTTACGGCTGCGAAGAGGGGCCGATCCGCTTTGTGATTTATTCCTGGCCCTCGTCGCGCGTCGGCCGGTTGCTGCAGGACGTGAGAGTAAAAGCCGCGCGCACCGGGCCGGCCGGCTATCAGCTGGCCTGGCTATTGGACCAGATGCCGGCCGAAACGCCGGTGTCGCTGATCGGTTTCAGCTTCGGCGCGCGGATCGTGACGGGCAGCCTGCACGTGCTTGCCGGCGGCAGCCTCGGCTACGGCCGAGAGCTGGACCAGCGCGCGAATCCCAACCGGCCGCCGGTCAACGTCGTGCTTATCGGCGCGGCGCTGCACGCCAACTGGCTGGGCGAAGGCCAGTACCACGGCTTGGCGATGACGCAAGTCGACAAAGCATTCTTGCTGAACAACTGCCGCGACTTGGCGCTACGGTATTACCGTCTTTCGACTCCCGGCCGCGATCGTCCGCAGGCCTTAGGCCTCCACGGGCCAACCTGCATCGGCCCGAAGTACGCGGCTAAAATCATGACCCGCGACGTCAGCAGCTCCGCCGGCCGGCAGCACGACTTGTTCATGTATCTGTGCGCCCCGGGCGCCACCTCGTTGGCCTGGCATTTCACCGGCGAGGCGGCGGAAAACGCGGAGGGCGAGCCCGTTGCGATGCAAGCCGCCGCCAGGTCGATCAACTAAAGCCGGTTTCAATTCTAGTGGCACCGGCTGCTAG
>CAZHIV010000357.1:0-3423 GCA_964532675.1 uncultured Planctomycetaceae bacterium | reverse complement strand
TTCAACAACGGCGGCAGCAACCTTGACATGAACGTCTCGCAGGGCGACATCGAGGTGGTGAAGGACCATCTCGTCCCCGCGCTGTGGATGGACAACAGCAGCGGCGACTGGAGCACACTTGCGAAATGGAACAGTGGCCAGGCGCCGATCGCGCCGGTGACGGGTCCGGGACAGGTCAACCCCGTGGGCACACAGACGCTCCCCACCCCGCGCCTGCCGGGCGCGGCTGGCAGTGGCCCCACATCGGGCCAGCACGACACCGTGATCCTTGATCGCCCGAGCGCTAATATCACCGTCACGATCTCCTCCGGCACCCACAACATCCGCAAGCTCTTCGTGCGGGAGACGCTCAACATCACGGGCGGCTCGCTCACCGTGAACTACGATCCCGACTACGCGACCGCTCCCGGTTATCCCCTCGCCTTGCGTTCCGGCCCGATCTCGGCCCAGTTCTCCGGCGCCGTCTCGCTCAGCGGCAGCGGAGCGCTGAGCGTCGACACCCTGCAAGTGGATTCCACGCGCACCTTCACCCTCGGTGGCGGCACGCTCACGTTCGAAAAGATCAATCTCATGCCGCACAGCAGCAGCCCGGCAAAGATCGCGGTCACCGGCGATGTAAATATCAACCCGCTGGACGACGCTACCGCCACGATCGCCAGGGGCGCCGGCTCGGGCGCTACCGGAACCGTGGACCTCGGTGGCGGAAACCGCACGCTCAATGTCGGCAATGGCGCGGCCGATGTGGACTTGCTGATCGACGTCCCCGTCACCAACGGCACGTTGACCAAGAGCGGGTTGGGAACGATGCGACTCGGCTCCACCGCCAATACCCACAGTCAGACGAATATCAACGACGGCATCCTATTGGTGACGGCCAACAATCAGCTCGGCCCCGGCAACGTGACCACTAATATGACCGTCGACACGCCTGGCAGCGGCGGCTCGGGCCACGGCGGTACGCTAAAGCTGAGCAACAACGTGAACTACAATAAAACGCTCGTCATCAACGGCGCTGGGCTGAACGGTGCGAGCCTGACCGCGCCCGGCGGCCCGGGGGCGCTGGATAACGCCAGCGGCGACAACACTTGGTCGGGCACCATCGAGCTCGCCGGCGCCGGCAGCGGCGGCACCGATCCGCTGATGAATCAAATCGGCGCCCAGGCTGGCACTCTGCGCCTGAGCGGGCCGATTGTGGACGGGGCCGGCGTGAACGCGACGTGGGCCAAAACCGGTAACGCGGACGTCGTACTTTCTGGTCCGTCTGCGAATACTTACACGGGCCTGACCCGCATCTCGGGCGGTCGACTAATTGTGGAAAAGGACGGCGCCCTGGGGGCGGCCGGCTCCAGCACGAGCGCCACGGGAAATACGTTCCAACTGGCCGGCAGCGCGTCGACGCTCGCCTTCCGGGCCCCGTCCGGCAATTTGAATTACAGCACCTTTGAAGTGATCAACACCCATGGCACCGGCGCGCCAGGGCACGGCCAGGTCGACAGCTTGAGCGGTGTCAACACGTTCGCGGGTCGGATCGCGTTCGACGGTCCGAACGTAAGCGGGTTTCGCCAGGGCTCAATCGGCGTGACCAGCGGAATCCTTACTGTCAGCGGCGGATTGTATGCCCGCGGCAACGACGGCTCGCCACGCAACATTACGAAGCTCGGAACCGGCACGCTTATTCTCTCGGGCGATGGAGGCGCGGCGACCGGCGACCCGCTGGTCGCTCCTTTAACTAGCAGCAGCTTTACCGTCGACGCCGGCGCGGTCGTATTGATCGCTCCCTCAGATACCACTGCCAACCTCCCCGGCGTCACCAGGTGGAACATCAAAAGCGGCGGTGCCCTCGAGGCGCTTTCTGGGCTGTTTGCAACCGACGCGGTAAGCGTCGAGGCGGGCGGCCAGTTCAATCTGGCAGGCGGCACTGCGATCGTCAACACGCTAGAACTTCTCGGCGGCGGGGATGTGAACATCAACGGTGGATCACTTCACGTGAATACCGTTCAAGGTAGCCTTACCAACGTAGGAGGCGCGCTTTCGCCTGGCAATTCGATCGGAACCACGCTGGTCTCTGGCAATTACACCCAGCAAAGCAACGCCGTCCTCGACGTTGAGATCGGCGGCGTCGGCCAGAGCGACTTTCTCGTAGTTTCCGGCACCGCAACGTTCGACGGCGCGATCGACGTCACCCTGCTTAACGGTTACACACCCGCGGCCGGACAGCAGTTCACCGTGGTTGGTGCCCCAGGCGGGTTGGTGAATAATGGTTTGACGCTCGGCGGCCCCGCGGCCGGCTCGTTCACTCTTGTGGTCGGTGCCAACAGCGTGATTCTCGAGGCGATCGTGGCCAATTTGCCAGGCGACTTCAATGGCGACGGTTTCGTCGATGCCTCCGACTACATTGTGTGGCGCGCCACTGCCGGCACACCCACGCAGTATCAAGAGTGGCTGGATAACTTTGGCCAATCGTCGGGCGGCGGGGCCGGATCGCCGGCGCTGGCACCGGTTCCAGAACCCGCTTGCCTGGCCTTGTTGGCAATCGCGGTCGGGCTGCTTCAGGTCCTCGGCGGCCGGTATCCGCGGCCGCGTCAATGATGCGCGGGCGAGACGAGGTAGTTCTTCCTGGCTTCCGGCGATTGCTTCCCACTGGCCGATGAGCCGGCTGCTCGATCGGCGCGCGCCTGGCCGCTGCGCAATAACGCGAGCAAAGTGCGCAGACTTGGCTGAAAGGCCGGCGCAGCTTAAGTTATCCTGGCGCTAATCGCTCAAGACGTTGTCTCGCATCCGAGCTTTACGAGGGATTCGTCGTGAAAGTATTTTCCGTTTTGGCGGTCCTTTTGCCGGCCGTCGTCGCTTGCTTTACGTGCCGTTCAGCGGCGGTTGCCGACGAGGCCCAGGTGGGCCGCGAGTTCCGCGCCGTGTGGGTCGCCACGGTCTCGAACATCGACTGGCCTTCGAAGCCGGGCCTTCCCGCCGGGGAGCAGAAGCGCGAGCTGGTGGCCATCTTCGACAAGTGCGTCGAGCTGAATTTGAATGCCGTGATTCTGCAGATTCGCCCGGCGGCCGACGCCCTGTATCGCTCGAAGCTCGAGCCCTGGTCGGCGTACCTCACCGGGAAAATGGGCCGGCCGCCCGAGCCTTTTTACGATCCGCTGAAGTTCGCCGTCGAGCAGGCGCATCGTCGCGGCTTGCAGTTGCACGTGTGGTTCAATCCGTACCGCGTGCGACTGCCGGGGACGCGAGGCGAGGCGTCGCCCGATCATTCGAGCCAATCGCGCCGCGACATCGTGCGGCAATACGGCGACTACCTGTGGTTCGATCCGGGCGAGCCGGCGGCGGTCGACCATTTCATCGCCGTGCTGACCGACGTCGTCAAGCGCTACGACATCGTCGGCGTGCACATCGAGGACTATTTCTATCCCTATCAGG
>CAZHIV010000356.1:0-13702 GCA_964532675.1 uncultured Planctomycetaceae bacterium | reverse complement strand
GTGCTTGACCATGCCGAAGATGCGGCGGATCACCAGCGTGTAGGTGTCGTTCCAGTGGAAGCTGCGGTGCAGCTTCCAGCCGTCGATGATGTCGCCGACCAGGTACAGGTAATCGCACGTGTGCTGTTTGAGGAACGACAGCAGAAAGTCGGCCTTGCTGTGCCGGCATCCCAGGTGCACGTCGGAGATAAAAATGCTCCGCACGCGCGTGCGCTTGGCTTCATCCATAGCTGACCCCCAATAGTTCGAGTGTTTGATCCACGCCGTTGGCCGGCGGCTTCGTCAAATAGGTTTGGCGCAAGAAGTCGCGGACTCGCTCGGCAGAGAGCCGGCCGATGGGGCACCACTCGCCGATCCGCTCCAGGCGCACGTAGCGGGCGTTGATCTCCTGCTCGTGCTGATTGGGAATCGGCACCACCAACAGCGGCTTGCCGAAGTAACTGGCCTCGCCGATCAATTGCTGGCCCCCGGTGCACACCACCGCCTTGCACGAGGCCAGGTCGGCGGCGAACTCGTCGTAACTGGTCGGCTTGTGCCGGATATTGTCGGCCGCCTCGCCGTCGCAGCCATAGGCGATGAACTGCTCGGGGATCGCGGCGGCGACGCGGGCCATTCGCCTGCCCAATTCGCCGCGCCCGTACAGCAGTACGTGGCCCTCCGTCGTCGGCTTCAAGGCCGCCATGCGGTCGCGAAGCAGCGAGTTCACCCGCTGATAGTGCGGACTGGCAGGGCATTGGTGAAACACGGCCACGATGCACCAGTGCGGCCCTTTGATCCAGCGGCGGACGAACGCCCCCGCCAGGCGGCCGTAGATTCGCAGCGATAGCGGGAATTCGCTGCTAAGCGGCGCACAGAACTTGTGCTGGTTGTCCACGCTGGCGCATGCCGTGCCGAGCGACGATGCGGCCAATGCGGTAAGCGGCTCGAAGTCGGTGATGAACAGGTCGGGGCGCTCCGCGAGCGCGAGCTGCCGGATCAAATCGAGCGACTCGCGGCGCTTTTTGAGATAGTCGACCACGTTCCGCAGCGTGCCCAGCGCACTGACGCCGCCGCGGCGCGTGGTGCCGAAGTGCAGGCCCTTGATGCGATGCGGCTGGTAGCCGGAGCGCTCGAGCAGCCGAAACGCGTCCGCGAATGTGAAGATGGTGACGTCGTGCCCCAGCGAGACCAGCCGCTCAACGAGTGCAATCGAGCGGCCGGCATGTCCCATGCCCTCGCCGCAAATGCCGTAGAAGATTTTCACTTACCGGGATCGGCCCCAGGTGCGAGTGTGTCCGCGCATCCTGTCCAGAAGCGATCTCAAAACCCTCCCTCTCCCTCCGGGAGAGGGCCGGGGTGCGGGTGAATCGGCGACAGCAAAGCGCCCTTACCCTACCCTCTCTCAAAGGGAGAGGGATTTGAAACAGCTTCTAATGAAGCATATCGGCCGGCTGGCGACACGGCTATGGCGGCGATTGCCGAAGCGACAAAACCTTATCTGCAGTTAGCGCAAGCTTCACAAACCGCGCCTTGGCCGCCGCTATCGGCCGGCGGCCAGTTCGTTGTTCCGCTCGGCGGCGCGGTCGCCGAGCGTCGTCAGGAGCGACGGCGACCATTCGGACGTGGAATGATATCCCTTCACAGAGGTCCGGCCGACGCCGCCCGGCTCGGGCAGCAGCCGGGCCACCAGGGCGTTCAGATCGGCCGTGAGCTCGGGAGCGAGCACGTTGGCGCAAACGGCCAGCTTGGCGGGAAGAGATAGGGTCACCCTCGCCCGGCCATAGCGGCAGGCGGTGATGATCTGCCGTGCCGCCCGGTCCGCGCTCATGGACAACAGCGGCAATGAGCCGCCGATGCTGAACCAGGTGTACTCGGCGCGGTGCTGGCCCTTCATGAGAGCGTGCCGGGGGCTGCCCGTTCGCATCAGGCCGGGGCACACCGTGGTGACATAGATTCCATCGTTGGCCAGCTCCGCCCGCAGCCCCTGCGAGAGCCCGTTGAGCGCGAACTTGCTGGCGCCGTAGGGAACCAGGTGAGGCACGCCAATCTGCCCGCCGATGGAGGAGATGTTGACGATCCGTCCCTCGCCGCGGCGACGCATGTCGGGCAGCACCTGCTCGATGCACAAGAGCGGTGCCCAGAAATGGATCGCCATTGCTTGATGGTAGTCGGCCAGTGTCATCGCCTCGACGGGGCCCACCTGAATGATGCCCGCGTTGTTGATCAGCACGTCGACCGAGCCGACCTCGCGATGAATCCGCTCGAAGAGCGACTGGATATCGGCCGGCTGCGTGAGATCGCAAACGTAGGCCCCGACAAACGGCGCGTGCGGGCGGAGCTCGCTGGCGGCCTGGTCCAGCTCATCGCCGTCGCGAGCGCAAATCACCAGCGCGGCGCCTTCGCGGGCAAGCCGCCGCGCCAGCAGCAGGCCCAGGCCGCGCGAGCCGCCGGTGATCACGACCAGGCGATTCTGGAAGTCGTAGCGCCGCGAAAAGGCGATCGCCGCACGCGTGGCGGCGTACGCGCCGCCGGTCAGTAGCGCGGAGAGCAGGATGTGTCTGGTGGTGTCTCGCATGGTCGCGCCGGCAAGGCCCCGTCAGGTGAACTGCTCCTGCGATCCGGACTCAGGCGCCATGGCGCCGGGCGCTGGCGCCATGCCGGTTTCCATCACTTGCTTGAAGCGCTGGAGGTCCTCGTCGAGCTTTTCCTCCAACCCCGCGCCGAAAAGTGAGGCCAGCTGCGCGCCAACTTTGCCGGCCGGCGGGTCGTATTTCATCGACAGCGTTACTTCGGTTCGGCCGTTGTGGCCGAGCGGCTTGAAGTGGATGCTGCCGGCCGTATCGATGTCGCCGCCGGGCAGCGACCGCCAGGCGATGAGCTCATTCTCGCGCTCGTTGAGGATCTCGGCGTCCCACTCGACGTCCTTCCCCAGCGGGCCCTCGGCGACCCAATGCGAGTGCTCGCGGTCGATCGATTCGACGTGCTTGAGGTGCCGCATCACTTGCGGCAAGTTCTCCAGCCGCCGCCAGAATTGATACAACTCGTCGGCCGGGCGGTCGACGGTGATCGTCCGCTCCAGCTTGTAGCCATGCCCTGCGGGCACGCCAATCGCATCGTTGTGCTCGTCGGCCGTGCTAATGCCCAGCGCCGCGTAGCACTGGCAGCGGCCGGTGAAGCCGCGCCACAACAGGCCGGCGCCGATCGCCCCCAGGGCCAGCCCGCTCCATCGCCCGCGCACGAGGCCGAATCCCGCCAACCCCGCGCCGGCGGCGATCGAGAGCATCCGCTCGGTATCGCCGATGTTTTTTGGTGCCGAGCAGGAGCTCGGTTCGTACCCTTCCGCGGAGCGCTCGCCAAATTGGGCCGTTTCTATAGGATTCATAGGAAAAACTCCTGTCGCCAGGACAACCATTGGTTCTTCATTCAAAAGCTGCACGCCCGTTGAGAGCAATTGCCGTGCCCCGCCGCGGTCACCGCGCCGGGAACGACACCTCCACGCCCGCCGTGCCTATGCCTAAGAAAACCACCCGCCAAGCATGGTCGCCGGACGGGCGCTTTGCATCCTGGGCAACCAGCAAGCATGGCAGACTCTTCGCGGCGGACTACAGCAAAGTCCCTTTCGCGGCGCCGTTTTCCGGCATTTCGGGCGCCGGCGCCCGGAACACAGCCATCGAGCAGGGCTCCAGCTTGTAGGCGCCCGCATCGGAAACGTCTTCGCCTTCCTGCGCCGGATCGGAAACGTCGGTCGTTTCCAACGCCGTGTCGAACAGGCGTTCCCAGGGCGTGGTGCGTTCGAGCTCGGGCAGGGCGAAGGGGATTTCCTGCACGTGGTCGGCGTTGAACAGGATTAACAAGTGGGCGCCGATGATGGGCGTGCCATATTCGTCGACGTCGATCGGTCCGCCGACCAGGTGGGCGCCGAGGCAGCGGACGTGCGGCGCGTTCCAGGCGTCGGCCGACATCTCCTTGCCGGTCGGGTCGAGCCAGACGATTTCCTGCGATTCTTCTCCGTGCAGCGATTTGCCGTGAAAGAACCGGCGGCGGTGCAGGTTCGGCTCCTCGCGATAGATCGCGATCAGCCGGCGCACGAATTCCAGCAGGTTCTGCTGGCGCTCGTCGAGCTTCCAGTTGAGCCAGGTGATTTCGTTGTCCTGGCAGTAGGCATTGTTGTTGCCGCCCTGGGTGTGGCCGATTTCATCGCCGGCCAGCAGCATGGGGATGCCCTGGGAAAAGAGCAGCGTAGCCAGGAAGGATCGCTTCTTCTTCTCCCGCAGCGCGACGATCTTCAGATCCTTGGTGGGACCTTCAGCGCCGCAGTTCCAGCTCATGTTGCCGTCGGCTCCGTCGCGGCCGCCCTCGCCGTTCGCCTCGTTGTGCTTGTGGTCGTACGAGACCAGGTCGTTGAGCGAGAAGCCATCGTGGCAGGTGATGAAGTTGACGCTGGCGTGCGGCCGGCGGCCGTTCCACTCGTAGAGGTCGCTGGAGCCGCTGATCCGCGTGGCGAACTTCGAGGCCACCCCGCCGTCGCCTTTCCAGAATCGCCGCACGGTGTCGCGGTATTTGCCGTTCCATTCCGACCAGAGGATGGGGAAGTTGCCGACCTGGTAGCCGCCCTCGCCCAAGTCCCAGGGCTCGGCGATGAGCTTCACCTGGCTCAAGACGGGGTCCTGGTGAATGATATCGAAAAACGCGCCCAGCTTGTCGACTTCGTGCAGCTCGCGGGCCAGCGTGCTGGCCAGATCGAACCGAAAGCCATCGACGCGCATGTGGATCACCCAGTAGCGCAGGCTGTCCATGATGAACTGCAGCACGCGGGGATTGCGCATGTTGAGCGTGTTGCCGCAGCCGGTAAAGTCCATGTAGTAGCGGGGGTCTTCCGGCGAGAGACGGTAGTAGCTGGCATTGTCGATGCCGCGGAACGAGACGGTCGGGCCGAGCTGGTTGCCTTCGGCCGTGTGGTTGTAGACGACGTCGAGGATGACTTCGATCTCCGCGTCGTGCAGGTTGCGGACCATCGTTTTGAACTCTTGAATCACCTCCGAGGGATTGTCGACCGAGGCGTAGCGCGGCTCGGGGGCGAAGAACGAGAGCGTATTGTAACCCCAGTAGTTCACCAAACCTTTTTCGAGCAGGAACCGGTCGTTGGCGTGCATGTGAACGGGCAGCAGCTCGACCGCCGTGACGCCCAGCTCGCGCAGGTAGCGGATGGCCGGATCCGACGAGAGGCCGGCGTACGTGCCGCGCAGCTCTTCCGGAATCTTCTCGTTCAGCTTCGTGAACCCCTTGACGTGCATCTCGTAGATCAACGAACGATGCGTGGGCGTCTTGGGCGGGCGGTCGTCGCCCCAGGTGAAGGCCTCGTCGATGACGCAGCCCAGCGGCGCGTCGGCGGCGCTGTCGGCTTTGCTGTACGACAAATCCTGCTGTTTGTCGCCGATCACGTAGCCGTGCAGCACGTCGGACCAATTCGGCAACCGCGCCACGGCCCGGGCGTACGGATCGAGCAGCAGCTTGTTGTCGTTGAAGCGATGGCCGTTCTGGGGCTCGTACGGCCCGTCAACGCGGTAGCCGTAGAGCTGGCCGGGCCGGGCGTCGGGCAAGTAGGCGTGCCACACCATGTCGGTGTGCTCCGGCATCGGGATGCGCTCGGCTTCCTTCTTGTCTTCGGCGGAATCGAAAAGGCAAAGCTCCACCTGGGTGGCGTTTTCGCTGTACAGCGCAAAGTTGACACCGCGCCCATCCCACGTGGCGCCCAGCGGATACGGTCGGCCCGGCCATAGTCGCATACGCGCTTCCTTTAATCAAAACTCCGCAGTGACGAGCGCCACGGGAAACACTTCGAACAGCTCGGCAAGGCTCAATGCCGGCTCGCTGCCCGCGCCGTTCGCTTCGAGAGTTCGGCCCGAGAGTTCGCATCGCCAGGCAGTCGGCGCGTCATCGGGCACCAGGAGCCGCGTGCCGGCCCAATTGGCCCGCGGCGGCCCCGCCCCGGCCTTGGCGTTCTGGCCGCCCGTCAGCCGATAGAAGTGTCGCGGCACGGCGACGATCACCCAGCTTTGCTCCCAGCGGCGGGCGAAAGCGACCACGTGGTCGGCCGCCTTGCCGGTAGCCGCGAGCGGTAGGTACTCGCCGTACGAAAAGACGTCGCACCACTCCCGTCGCAGCCCCAAGCCGCGCGTGGTGATCCAGAACTTAATGTCTGCGTCCGGCCATCGCTGGCTCAAACTCTTTGCGACCGTTTGAATGTCGCTGGCCAGCGAGCCGCCTTCGACCAGCGAGCCGCCGGGCTTGTCCCGGCGGGATACATCCGGCTTGCCCCGGCGGGATACATCCGGCTCGTCCCGGCGGGATACATCGGGCTTGCCCCGGCGGGATAGTTCGGCATCGTCCCGGCGGGATGAACCCGCCGGCTCGCCGAGGCTTGAAACACTTTGTAGTCTCTCCAAGCGCTCGCGGCGCAAATTGAAATCGACCGGACGGCGATTGTCCGGATCAACCAGGTTGAAATCCCACAGCTCGGTGCCCTGATAGAAATCGGGAACTCCGGGGAGCGTCATCTTCAACAGCAGCTGGGCGAGCGAGTTGACGAAGCCGCTGTCCGCGAAGCGCCGCACGAAACGGCTCAAGTCGGCCGTGAACGCTTCGCCTTTCGGTCCGAATAAGTCGCGAATAAAGTCGTGCACCGCGCCCTCGTAGGCTTCCGCCGGATTCATCCAGGAGGTATGCGTCTTTGCCTCGCGGAGCGCCTTTTCCAGGTACTGGTGGATGCGTTCCCGGTAGCGGTCGCGATCGTCTGCTTCCATGCGCTCGAGTGGCCAGGTGCCGACCAAGGTTTGATAGAGCAGGTGCTGCTCGTTGGGATCCGGCACGCTGTCGCCTTCCAGGTCGCGGACCAAAGGCCGGTTCATTTCCTGCCATCGCCGGAAGGCGTCGATCCATTCCACGGGCGCTTCGGAGAGCACGTTCAGCCGCGCCCGGAAATCCTCGCCCCGCTTTGAGTCGTGCGTCGAAGTCGCCGAGAGGGAATGCGGCCAGGAGGCCATGCGATGGCGCATGGCCCGATGAAACTCGTCGACCTCGACCGGGTGGGCTTCCAGCTCGCCGCCGACCTCGTTCAACGACGCCAGCGGATAGAAGCGGTAGAAGGCGGTGTCCTCGACGCCTTTGGCCGCCACGGGACCGGTCACCTGCTGCAGGTTGAGCACGAACTCGCGCCGCTCGAGGGCTTGCTCCTCGGTCAACGTCGGCGGATGCTCCAATAGCAGTACCGAAAGGATGAAGTCGAACACCGAGACGGGCAGCGTGCGGTTCCGCCGCTTGGCCATGCGAACCGCCGTGCTCGCCGTGCGGTAGTCGGCATCGCTGACGTCCCAACTGTCTCCGCGGACGTACGTGCGATAGACGCTCATGCAGGCGATGACCTCGCGCAGGGCCCGCTGTAGCGCGGGCCTCGTGAAGTCGCGCGACGCCCGGTGGCTTTGTGCGATCCGGTACAAGTCGGCGGCCAGCATCTGCAGCTCGCTGGCCATGCTGCTGAACAGCACGGCCCGCTTGCTCTCGTAGATGACGTCCGCGGGCCTGTCGAAGTACCGCGTCGTCTCGTCGTAATGCATCTGCAGCTCGGCCAGCCCTTCGTCGGACACTTGCACGCGACTGAGCAGATTCATCAGGTCGTAGCCCGTGGTGCCGCAGATGGCCCACTCGGTGGAAAGCGGCTCGTCGCCCGAGAGGATCTTCTCGGCGACGATGTAAATCTCCTGCGGCTCGCTGTCGTTCGCCGGGTGCTGCGCTCGGTAGAGCGCTTGGAGGTTCTTGAAATAAGCCTGCGGATCGCGCAGGCCGTCTGGATGATCGATCCGCAGCCCGGTCACCCAGCCGGCGGCGACGAGGCGGCCCACCAGCCGGTGCACGGCGTCGAAGACGCGCGGATTTTCCACGCGAATGGCCGCCAGATCGTTGATGTCGAAGAAGCGGCGGTAGTTGATCTCGTCGGCCGCCACGCGCCAATAGGCCAGGCGGTACCACTGCCGCTCCAACAGCTTTTCGAGTTGGTCGAAACTACGCGCGTTTCCCTGCTCGCCGTTGATTTGCACCAGCGCGGCGTCCAGCGCGCTCCGCACGGCCGGCGAGGCGGTCAGCAATTGATGCAGCCGCCGCCGCACGACGCTTTGCTCGCGATAGCGCTCCTCCATCGAGGCCGGGTCGCGACGCAGGCCCGGCGGCAAGTTGCGCAACTGCGTGATGATGCTCTGCAGCTCCGCCCAATCCGAAAACGTGCCCGAGTCGCCGCCCGCGGCTTGCTCGGCCGCCTGGGCGGTCAGCTCCAGCACCTCGACCCAGGTTGGCGGCGCGAGCGGAAAACGGCGCGGTCCGTAGCTGAGCTGCAGCCGCTGCTCCGCGTACACGACACGCAGCTCGCCGTTCTCCAGCACGGTGCCGAACGGCTCGGCGAGGAACGGCAGCAGGACCGTGTTCTGCAGCGCACTGGCGGCCGGCTGCCAATCGATGTCGAAGAAGTCGGCGAAATACGATCCTTCGCCGTTTTCCAGCACGTCGAGCCACCACACGTTTCCCGGATCGTTGATGCCCATGTGATTGGGCACCACGTCCAGCAGGATTCCCATGCCGGCGGCGCGGGCGTCCTCCGCCAGCCGCTCGAACGCAGCCAGATCGCCGATCGCCGGGTCGATCGTGCCGTGATCGACGACGTCGTAGCCGTGGCTGCTTTCGGCACGCGAGCGAAACAACGGCGAGAGATACAGGTCGCTGACGCCCAGTTGGCGAAGGTATGGCAACAACCGGTGGACGTCGTCCAGATTCAGGTCGGCGCCCAGTTGCAGCCGGTAGGTGGATAGAGGTATTCGATTTACCCTCTTGATTCCCAGCGACGCTGCGGGTTTAGTAGCAGTTAGTTCCGGCATACCATGACTCGAACGAAACGGATATTCGGGCGCAGCTTGCAAATCAAATGGGATTATAAAACCCGAAGTTTTGCAACCCCCGGCACAAAAAGTGCGTTGAATTCCTGGGCAAGCGTAGACAAAAAAGCAAAGGATGTGCCAAAGTGACAACTACGATTACGAAAAAACAGGGCACACGCGTCGGCGCCGCGGTGCGGCAGGATGGCGTGTTCTTTCGCGTTTGGGCGCCCGAACGCGCATCGATTCACCTGGTGCTGGTTGATTCAGACGGTCGCGAGCGGCGCAAGGTAGCGTTGCAACAAGATTCAGATGGCTTTTTTTCCGCGCTGGTCGAGGGCCTGAGCGACGGCGACCTGTATTTCTACCAGGTCGACGACGACCCCAAGCTCTATCCAGACCCGGCGTCGTATTTTCAGCCGCAAGGCGTGCACGGGCCTTCGCAGGTCGTCGATCACGACGCCTTTCGCTGGACAGATGATGACTGGCCCGGGCCGCCGTTGTTCGGGCAAGTGATTTACGAGCTGCACATCGGCACGTTCACACCGGAAGGGACCTGGGCTGCGGCTATCGAAAAGCTGCCCCATTTGCGCGAGCTTGGCGTCACGCTGTTGGAAGTGATGCCCGTCGCGGCGTTTCCCGGCAACTTCGGCTGGGGCTACGACGGCGTGGCGTGGTACGCGCCCACGGAGCTTTACGGCGCGCCCGACGACTTCCGGAGCTTTGTCAACGAGGCCCATCGACTTGGTCTCGGTGTAATCCTGGACGTGGTCTACAACCACTTAGGCCCGTCGGGCAATTACACCGGGGTCTTTTCCCCCTACTATCTGTCGAGCGAGCATCATACGGACTGGGGCACGGCGATCAACTACGACGGCCCCCATAGCGAACCGGTTCGTGATTTCGTGGCGGAGAACGCCGCCTACTGGGTGCGAGAGTTTCATTTAGATGGCCTGCGGCTGGACGCCACGCACTCCATTATCGACGACTCCGACGACCACATCGTGGCCAAGCTGACCCGCGCCGTCCGCGCCGCGGCGGGAAAGCGGTCGGTGCGGATTTACGTCGAAGACGAGGATCAGCAGGCGCTCCAGGCGAAGGACCCGGAGCAGGGCGGCTACGGCGTGGACGGCATGTGGAACGACGATTTCCATCATGCCTGCCGCGTCGCCGCCACCGGCAACCGCGAGGCCTATTACGGCGACTACTTCGGCTCGCCGCAAGAGCTGATCACGGCGATCCGGCTGGGTTACCTCTATCAGGGTCAGTGGAACTCGCGGCAAAAGCGCTACCGCGGCACGTACTCGCGGGATATTCCTGCCCACAACCTGGTGCATTTTCTACAGAACCACGACCAGGTGGCGAACTCCGCGCGCAGCGTGCGGACGCATTGGCTCACCACGCCGGGCCGGCAGCGGGCTCTCACAGCCCTGCTGCTGCTTGGCCCGCAAACGCCGCTGTTGTTCATGGGGCAGGAGTTTGCCGCCTCCAGCCCGTTCTACTTTTTCGCCGATCATGAACCGGAGTTGGCGGTGCTGGTGCGCAAGGGCCGGCACGAGTTCTTGTCGGAATTCCGGCGAATTCACGCCTACCATGCCGGCCGCCGCGTGCCCGACCCGGCCGACCCCGCCACGTTCCGCGCCTGCAAACTGATTTGGGAAGAATGCGAACGGAACCAGGACGACATGCGACTTTATCGCGACCTGCTCGATTTGCGTCGCAACGACCCCGTCTTTTCTCAACAGGACAAGTCGGCCATCGAGGGCGCCGTCATCGGCCCCGAAGCGTTCTTGCTCCGCTGGTTCGACGACGACAACGAGGACCGGCTGGCAGCATTCAACTTGGGCCGCGATATCGATTTCAACGGCATCGCCGAGCCGCTGGTCGCCACGCCGCCCGACCGGCGCTGGGACGTCCTCTGGTCCAGCGAAGAACCGGACTACGGCGGCACGGGAACGCCCGCCTTCGACGACAAGAACTGGCACCTGCCCGGCCACACCGCCGTCGTATTTCGCACCAAACCAGTCTGACACTCCGTCACGGGAGCCTGCACGCCATGAACACCGATCCACTGACAACGCCCAAGGAAGACTACGACGAAATCGTCGCGCGCATCAGCCTGCGCGACTCGCCCGTCGGCATCGACGCGCAGTACACGCACGCGATCATCATCACCTATCTGCAGCAGATCTCCGACCGCCTGGCCAACATCGAGCTGCAACTGACGGAAATGCGCCGCACCGAGACGGGCCGCTGAACCGCCCGCACTGCATTCCGTAAGCGCGGTTAAGCAGAATAGCCGCGACCCCAACGGGTCGCCGGGAGAGAATCGCCCGGCGCGCCGGCGACCCGTCGGGATCGCGGCTGATTTGCAATCCAGCGTTTGAGCGTCAGGGTTCCTCGCTCAGGCCGCCGAAGCGGCGTTGGCGTCCGGCGTAAGCTCGGATTGCCTCGTGCAGCGTCGTTTCGTCGAACTCGGGCCAGCATTTCTCGGTGACCCAGATTTCCGCGTAGCTGATTTGCCAAAGCAGGAAATTGCTGATCCGCAGTTCCCCGGCCGTACGGATCACGAGGTCGGGATCCGGCGCACCGGACGTGTAAAGATGGGCGGCAATCGTCGCCTCGTCGACGTCCTGCGGCGCGAGCTCTCCGCCTTGCACGCGGCGGCCGATCGCGCGCACGGCGTCGACCAGCTCGGCCCGGCCCCCGTAGTTGATCGCCAGATTGACCCACAGGCCGGTGTTCCGGCCGCTCATCGCCACCGTCTTGTCCAATTCGCCGAGGACCTGCTCCGGGATGTCGTCGCGCCGGCCGATCATGCGCACCCGCACGTTGTGGTCCATGATCGTCGAGCGCTCTTCGATCATGTACTGCTCCAACAGGTGCATCAGAAAATGGATCTCGGTCTGCGGGCGTTTCCAGTTCTCGCTGGAGAGGCAA
Organism: uncultured Planctomycetaceae bacterium; assembly: GCA_964532675.1. Taxonomy (GTDB): domain Bacteria; phylum Planctomycetota; class Planctomycetia; order Pirellulales; family Lacipirellulaceae; genus JABDGM01. The sequence goes on along the minus strand of CAZHIV010000356.1, from coordinate 1,865 downwards.
TAGAGCGTGAGGTGCTCGACGCCCAGCCGAGCCGCTTCCTCGGTGGTGCGGCGGACCGAGTCGACGCCGCGCTCGTGGCCGGCGACGCGGGGCAGATTCTGCCGCCTGGCCCAGCGGCCGTTGCCGTCCATGATGATCGCGATGTGCCGCGGGCGACGTTCGGGCGGCACTTCCAGCGGGGGAGAGACTTCGGCGGTCATCGTAACTCACCGCTTTTGCACTGCGATCGTCTGCTCGCGCTCCGGACCGACCGACACCAGCTCGATCGGCTGAGAGACGAGCTCGCTCAGGCGGTCCAGGTACGCGCGGGCGTTGGCGGGCAGATCCGCGAACCGGCGGCAGTCGGCGATTTCTTCCTGCCAGCCGGGCAGCGTTTCGTACACCGGCTCCACGCGGCGCAAATCGTCCACGTGGCTCGGGAAACGCGTCGTCTGGCGGCCGTCGACGCGGTACGCCGTGCAGATCTTCAGCTCCTTTAACCCGCTCAACACGTCGAGCAGCATGACGGCAATCGCATCGATGCCGCTGAGCCGGCTGGTGTACCGCACGGCCACCGCGTCGAGCCAGCCGCAGCGACGCGGCCGGCGGGTCACCGTGCCGTACTCGTTGCCCCGATCGCGAAGGTACTGGCCCGTGTCGTTGTCCTGCTCGGTGGGAAACGGCCCGCCGCCGACGCGCGTCGAGTACGCCTTCACCACCCCGATGCTGTGGGTGAGGTGCCTGGCCGGTACGCCCGAGCCGCTGGCGATGCCCACGCCGGAGCTGCTGCTGCTGGTCACGAACGGATAGGTGCCGTGGTCCACGTCGAGCAGCGCGCCCTGGGCGCCTTCGAACAGGATTCGCTTGCCCGTCTCCACGGCCGAAAGCAAGAGCTCGGTCGTGTCGCACACGTACGCCCGCAGCCGCTCGGCGTAGCCGGAGTATTCTCGAAAGATGGCCGCGGCATCGAGCGGCTCGAACTCGCCCTCTGTAGCCGGCCGCTCCGAGGCCGGGTACAGGGCCGCCAGCACCCGGTTCTTCGCGGCCACGTTGTGCTCGACCTGGGCGCGGAAGGTGGGACGATACATGTCGCCCAGCCGCACGGCATGCGACCGGCCGACCTTGTCGCGGTAGCAGGGGCCGATGCCGCGGCCCGTCGTGCCGATGTTCTCGCCGTCGGACGTGCTCTTGTCCACGGCGCGATCCTCGGCAAAGTGCCAGGGGAAGATCACGTGCGCCCGGTCGCTGATCCGCAGGTTCTCCGCATGGCCGGCGCCGCGGGCGGCCAGCTCGTCCAGCTCCTCGATCACGCGGGCCGGGTTCAGCACCACGCCCGTCGCGATGACGCAGGTGACGCCCGGCGTGAGAATCCCGCTCGGCAGCAGCGAAAGCTTGTACACCTGGTCGCCGACGACGACGGTGTGCCCCGCATTCGCCCCTCCCTGGTAGCGCACGACAAAATCGTGCTCGCGCGTCAACAGGTCGACGATCTTACCCTTCGCTTCGTCGCCCCATTGCAGACCGATAACGCAAGTAGCAGGCATGGCAAGATTGTTCGTGCCACTGAGTTTCAAAACACGCGAGAGGCCACCGCAGCACGCCGCGCGACCATCAATTCTAAAGGCAGGCCATGGAGCGCGATAGCCCTACCTTCTATTTGGCTGCAAATTGCGCCAGATAATCCCGAGGACTGAGTATCGCAATCCTGATACGTCGAGACAGCGATGGCGCGTTGACTACCGTCTCTGTTTCAACGGTACGAGACCGCCGAAGAACAGCAACAATAATGTGGAAGGCTCGGGAACAAAGTTGCCCGATCCGTCATCCTGGAAGTACCACTGGCCATTGAGGTAGCTGTAGGGGAAGTTCCCATCAGCTGATGGGTA
>CAZHIV010000355.1:0-6746 GCA_964532675.1 uncultured Planctomycetaceae bacterium | reverse complement strand
ACCGACTGGGCGAGCGCAATCCGGCGATCGTATACGCGTACCGCCGTGCGGGTCCGCCGACGGTGCAGGCGGCGCTGATCAGCGGGCTGGGGCTGGCGGTGTTCGCGTTCAGCACTTTCACGCCGACGCAGAAGCTGGGCTGGCTGATGATGGCGATTCTCTTGGCCGGCATGGTGGCGGAGCTCATCATGCTGCCGGCAATTCTGGCGGGCCCGTTGGGCCGGGTCTTCAAACCGAACCGTGCTCCGACGGTCAGCGCGGTGCCGACGCCGCACGCGCCGAAGCGAAAACCGCACCTGGTGTCGCAGCGCTGAGCGGCGAAGCGTTTCGTATTGCCTCGAAGAAGTTGCTTGGATTGCGGAGTGCGCGCATAAAAAGACGCGGCGAGGTCCCCTCAAGCTCCCAGCTCGTCCCGCCGCGTCACAGGTCGGCATCTCTCCCCAAAGTTGCCGTTCCCACTCAAAACTACTACCGGGTTCGCGGCTGTCAAATGAGGCCCGTGAATACGACATCGATGTCTCTTCCACTCCAATGGTGCGGTTGAATCGGGGCATTTTTCCTCGAGCGGCGTTCCGCGGGTTAACCGCTGTCGCCAGGATACGACGCGCCCGCGGCCGCGGCGTTGCCCCGTGGAAACAGCCGGCCGCTGCAATCCGAATTACCGGCCGCCCGCCGGCGGAACCCAGTCCAGGCCGAGGTCGAGCCAGCGGGCGGCGTGGGTCAGGCCGCCGACGCTGATCCGCTCCACGCCCGTTAAAGCGATCTGGCGGACCGTTTCCAGCGATACGCCGCCGGAGGCTTCCAATTCGACTTGCGGCGCGACCTGGTCCCGGCGGGCGACCGCGGACCGCAGCTCGTCGGCCGGCATATTATCCAGCAGCACGATGTCTGGCCCGGCGGCCAGCACGTCGTCGAGCTGCTCCAGCCGGTCGATCTCGATTTCGACGAGCATCTCGCCGCCCCTGGTTTCGCGGCGGAGCTGTGCCAGAAAATCGCGGGCCGTGCGCACCGCGTCAGCGGGCGGCATGCCCTGCTCCGCGGCCAGGGCCAGGTGGTTGTCCTTGACGAGAAGGGCATCGAACAGGCCGGTGCGGTGATTGTGCCCTCCGCCGCAGCGGACGGCGTATTTTTCCAGCCGGCGCCAGCCGGGCGTCGTCTTGCGGGTGTCGTAAATGCGGCATTTTGTATCCCCGATCTGTTGCACGTACTGCCGCGTGAGCGAGGCAATGCCGGACATTCGGCCGATGACGTTCAGCAGCGGCCGCTCGCAGGTGAGCATGTCGCGGGCCGAGCCGGCCAACTCGCCCACTACCGCCCCGGCGGCGACCTCGTCGCCGTCGCTCGCCCGCGGCTGCCATTCAATGGCCGCGTGCATTTCGTCGATCAAAACGGGCACGCCACGCAGCCCGGCGATCGTGCCCGCCTCCCGCGCCACGATCGCCGCCCTGCCCTGCGTCTCGGGCTTCACCAGCGCCACCGTGGTCCAGTCGTATTGCCGGTCTAAATCCTCGCGCACGGCCAGCCGAACGACCTGCCGGAGGTCGTCTTCAATCGTCGGGTTCCAATCGAGTTGGTGGAAATCCTGCGGCATAATGGGCGACGGAAAACAGCGAGACCGCATACGGAACGGCTAGGGGCCGAGGCGGCGGCGTATTGCGACTGCCGTGCAAGTCGATTTTTTATTGCAAAAGTGCCTCCTATTGCGACGCGCGGCGGCAGTCGTCCTCCGAGAAAACCGGGTGATGTTGTGGTCGGGCAGTCGCAAAACTCATGGACTTCTGCGATGGGAGGAGAGGAATCAATTTCGAGTGCGTGTCGGTGACGTACGCCGGGCGCTCGCGCCGGCATGGAGCCGCAGGACGTGGAACCGACGGACCATGTCCGCTAGAGCCGAAGCTATCAGAAACGTCGGCCAAATTCCACAATCATTTTTGGCCGCGCGAGACGCTACCAGCCGAGAATGCGCTCGACTTCGCCTTGCCATATCTGATACGCGTCGGCGTTGATGTGCAGGCCGTCGCTGGTGAACTCCTGCTTGAGCTCGCCCGCATCATCCGCCATCATCGCGTGCAGGTCGACGTAGTCGTAGCCGAACTCTTTGGCCAGCTTCTTGAGGCGGCGGTTGAAATCGTTGACGGCCGGATTGTGCCTGGCGTAGGCGCCCCGCGTTGGCAGTACCGATTGCACGTGAACGCGCACCGCGGGCGCCCGTTCTTTCACGCGCCGCAGCAGCTCGCGATACCCGGCTTCCATCACCTCGGGCGTCCGGCCGTCGCCCAGGTCGTTGATGCCGATGAGGATGAAGACGTCGGTGGCCGAGCAATCGAAGATCGATTCGTCGAGCCGCTTGACGAGGCCGCGCTTGTCGTCCGCCGGCAGGGCGTTGCCGATGACATCCGCACCGATGCCGCGATTGAGCACGCGGCGGCCTGGAAAGTACTTCGTTACGTCGAAGCCTTCGGTGATGCTGTCGCCGACGAGCACGACGTTCTGCAGCATGAGATTCTGCTCCTCAAACGCCCGGACGCGGTTGGCGTAGTGCATCTGGAAGAGGGCCCGCAGATCGGGCGCGGGGGCCGGGTTTGGGGCTTCATTCTCGCCAAACAGATTTGCGGGAATAGCGGCCGAGAGCAGTAAAGAAACAAACGCCGTAGCCAAGCCGCTATTCTTCAGACACGCTTGTCTGCGATTCATATAGAGCTCTCGGAACTCACTACTATTCTCGCCTGCAGCGACCTGTACTCCCCAAAAACAGCATACTACTTCTGAGCAGCTACATCGACTTCGCGGGTGATATTGATCGCGCCATTACAACTACAAGCTTGGGAAAAGCTAATTCGCTTATAGGGGCTCGCCTCGATGATCCTCCAAGCCTCTTTGTAGGGCACAACGACGGCGCCTTTAACACGAAAATCGGGTTGCAGAATAACGACTGCGAGATAATCAAAGCCGTACTGTTTTGTCTGTTTAAGCGACACGCGCTCTTCCAGTCGCCCATTTTTCGGAAGTTGTCGAAATTTTACTTCCACCCGTCCCAAACCGGGTGCGATTAAGTCGAAACCTTTTGCATTCCTGTTCTCTTCACGAGTGCCGTTTAACGCTTCCGCAACCAACTGCTCGGCGTAATCCGCGACACTGCGAATGCGATGCTCATGAACCAATTTGCGCATCAATTCGCGACGACTCACCGATGAGGCGTTCCCATCGTCCTGGTTTTTTGGTGATAGGTCCCCATTGCGAAGTTCATAGTAAAGGGTGCCATTGATGGAATAAACATTCGGGATGCCGAGCCGTCGGTTTTCTTCTTGCGCTTCTTTCACCGCCAGTTGGCCGATTCGAAATAACTCTTCTCCTCGTCGTAGGCTTTCCGGGCTGATCGTCGACTTCAACATCGCAGGACTCCGATAAGGCGAAGAAACTCGAGATATTTCGGCTGGTCATGAACTATTTGTGCACTTGGCTCGCCAGATGCAATCCAGATTAGCTCGCTACCTGAATTGTAAACCGTATACCAGTTATCGGCAATTTCACGATAGATGTGCCAGAAATTGGCCAAGCTGCGGTTAAATCGCCGGCGAATGTCGTCCTCAGGTACATCATGCCCGCCGCTTAAGACTCGTTGCCTTACGCGAGCGACGCAAGTTTCTGCTGAATCCAGATAGATAAACCAAATCGTGATATTGAATCCAGCTGCTTTTGCGTTCGCCAGGAAGCTCCGTAGTGTACGACCGGCAAGTGTCGATTCAACGACGAAACTCCCTTCCTGCACGAGTTGTTCGTCCAAGCGTCGCAAGAATTCGCGTCCGGCCATAATTTGCTGTGAAACTGGATTGAGATGCGAAAACTCGTGAGCGATCACATCGGCGCAAAGGTATGGGCAGGGTTGTTCGGATAAGAGCTTTGCCACGAACGTGCTCTTGCCCGCGCCATTCGGACCGCCGACGACTATCAGCTCTTTGACGGACATGGTTGGTGACGGAATTGGTGGGTCTCGCCGACTCGACCCACCCTACGAAGTTCGCAATAATGATGGGTTGGCAAGACGGACTGGGCGAGGCGTAGTATGGCGGGGAGCGGTCGAGCAAAGCAACCGGGGAAGGAGGAACGCTGGCGGCCGCTGTTGCGGCGGGCAGACCAAGCGGCGGTGGCGTCGCTGGTCGGCTTTGCGCTGGTGGGGATGGGCGTTTACTGGTTCGCGCAGGGCGGGCATCGGGGGGAGCTGATTGAGATTGATCGCGCCGACCCGCTGACTGCGCAGTACCTTGTGGACATCAACCAGGCCCAGTGGCCGGAGCTGGCGGCGCTGCCGCAGATAGGCGAGACGCTGGCGCGACGGATTGTCGAGTCGCGCGAAGCGGCGGGGCCGTTCGGCGATCACGAGGAATTGATGCGCGTCAACGGCATCGGCCCGCGGACGCTGGATCGGCTCAAGCCGTACTTGTTGCCGATGCCGGGGCAAGGCGAGGTGGCAGGTGATACCATCGAACGGACAGGAACTTTGTAGATTTCGCGGAGTGAGGTCGGCCGTTATAATTGATTGATGATGAGTACCGATTCACAACAAGTGATCGCGAACTTCGAGGCATTGCCGCTTGTCGAGCAGCGCGAAGTAATGGCCGAACTTTTGCGCAAAACGGTGCGTTGGGACACGCCGCCACTCACGGATGACGAGCTCGTCCGACTGGCGGACGAAGTATTTCTCGAAATGGATCGTCGCGAGGCTGCCGATGGGGTCTGATCGGCGTGGTGAAGTGTGGCTCGTCGATCTGGGATATGCTGCCAAGACTCGTCCTGCGCTGGTTGCCAGCGTGCCTCCGCTGGATACTGAACGGGCTTTGGTCTTGCTTGTACCGCATACAACGAGTCCGCGCGGCACTCGCTTTGAATGCGCGTCGCACGAGCGCTATTTGAAGGCAGGATCGTTTGATGCGCAGAATCTAGTGACAGACCCCGAAGCGAAGCTTCTGCGCCGACTCGGCAAGATTCAGGCACAGCACTTCAATGAGGTGATGGCCGCTGTCTTGTCGTGGCTTGGCCTAAGCGCGCATCCTTGACCGGTTTGGTAATGCCGCCATTTAAGTTGTGTGCGCCCTTCGAGCCCGCCAGCGATCAGCCGGAGGCGATTCGAAAGCTGGTGGAGGGGTCTCACTTCCGCGTTTGGCCGTCAATCGCGCCGTGTTGTTCCACCAAGGTAATGATCGTTTGGTTTCGTGTTCGCCGGGCCAGCTCTAAAGGGGTTGGCGAGTCGCCGTAATGGAGATTCGGATCGGCACCATGCTTGAGGAGGATTTCAACGCATTCGGGCGATTTCTTGGAGATCGCGTGTTGCAGGAGAGTCCAGCCGCTTGCAGAAGCAGGATTTGATGGTCGATTCAAGTCATAGCGATCCTGTACCAACAAACGCGAAAGATTCTGGTGGTCGGTCCGCATTACCCAACCCCAGACGGCGTATATACCGCGCATGGGAAATGCTTCGCCGTCCAACGTGTGAAAATAAACTGGCCGACGCACCCACGATGTGAACGCGACCAACGATAGCGCGAGCACAGTCGTCACAAGAAAGATCGATTGGTGCCGAATCGCAGTTTCACGTCAACGGCTCGTGCTGTATCGCGTATGATTGAGTGGCGCACACCGTAGGTTGTAACATATCACGCAGTTTTGGCCATGCAATTCCAACTGCAAGCACCGTTCGAACCCGCCGGCGATCAGCCGGAGGCGATTCGCGAGCTGGTCGAGGGTCTGCGCGCGGGGCGGCGCGAGCAGGTTCTCATGGGCGTCACCGGCTCGGGCAAGACGTTCACGATGGCGAACGTCATCCAGGCGGTGCAGCGGCCGGCGCTGGTGCTCTCGCACAACAAGACGCTCGCGGCCCAGCTTTACTCGGAGTTCAAGGAGTTCTTTCCGCACAATGCGGTGAGCTATTTCATCAGCTACTACGACTACTACCAGCCGGAAGCATATATTCCGCAGCGGGACATCTACATCGAGAAGGACGCCTCGATCAACGAGGAGATCGACCGGCTGCGGCTGGCCACCACCAGCTCGCTGGTAAGCCGGCGGGACGTGATCGTGGTGGCCAGCGTGTCGTGCATTTACGGCCTGGGCTCGCCGGCGGACTACCGGGCGATGATGGTCGGCGTCGCGGTGGGCGACGTGCTGGACCGCGACGCGATGCTGGCCAGGCTGGTCGACATCCAGTACGAACGGAACGACACCGACCCGGCCCGCGGCAAGTTTCGCGTGCGCGGCGATTCGGTCGAGATCTGGCCCAGCTACGAGGAGTTCGCCTATCGAATCGAGTTCTGGGGCGACGAGGTCGAGCGGCTCTCGATCATCAACCCCACCTCCGGCGAGGCCGTCGACAAGCTGGAGCAAATCTACATCTATCCGGCCAAGCACTTCGTGTTGCCCGAGGAGCGGATTCACAACGCGGTGGACGATATCCGCGCGGAGCTGCGCGAGCGGCTCGAGTTGTTCAAGTCGCAGGGCAAGCTTCTCGAGGCCCAGCGGCTCAGCGCGCGGACGCGGTACGACGTTGAGATGATGATGGAGATGGGCTACTGCCCGGGGATCGAGAACTACAGCCGGCCGCTCAGCGGACGCAATCCCGGGGAGCCGCCTTACACGCTGTTCGATTTCTTTCCCAAGGATTATCTGCTGTTCGTCGACGAGTCGCACGCCACGGTGCCGCAGGTGGGCGCAATGTTTAACGGCGACCGCAGCCGCAAGGAAACGCTCGTGGA
>CAZHIV010000354.1:0-21420 GCA_964532675.1 uncultured Planctomycetaceae bacterium | reverse complement strand
GAATAGGTCGAAGATAGGGGCCCTCCCTCCCGGCCGCTGAAGCGGCCTCGCCGTATTGGCCTCGCCGTATTGGGCCGCGTTGGGTTGGACGTAGCAGTGGAATCTTTTCCCGTCATCTGCGAAACGTGCGGCGCCCGGCTGAGGGTGCGCGACCCGGGCGTAATCGGCCAGATCCACGCGTGTCCGAAATGCGATAGCATGGTTCAGATCGTGCCGGCCGCCGGCCTGCAGCCGGCGGCGAACAAAGCGTCGGCCGTCCAGGCCAATTCGGCGGAGCAATCGACGCAGAGCGCGACGCCGCCGGCCATGGAGTTCATCGAACCAGTTGCTCCGCCCCAGCCCGTCGCCGCGACGAGCGTGCCGCTGACGCTGTGGGGACTCGGTGCTGGGATGCTGCTGGCCGGTCTGGCCGCAGGCATGTGGATGGGAAGCAAACGTGCTGACGAGGATTCGCCACCGGCGGCGGCGGTGACGGAATCGCAGGCCGAAGTTGAGCAACCCCTCATTCGCGACCCGTATGCCGTTCGGCATACGGGCGAAGCGGCGGAGGAGCCGGCCGAGATCGAGTCGGCCGAGCCGGTCGGCGAACCGCCCACGAAGACGCAAGCGGATGAGCGACCGGCGGCGCCCGAGCTACCGGCGCTACCCGCCGGCGAGCCGGACTTCGCAGTAGAGACCACGGAACCGGCCACGACGGTGGGCGACGAAGCGCCGCCACCGGCCTCATCCGCGACACCGCGCCGTCGACCGCCGGGAGTCTTGCGGATTGATCCTTTGGAATTCGATGGCACACGGCTAAGCCTGGGCATGGGCGCCTCGTCGGATTTGCCGTCGGCGGCTTCGCTTGCCGACGATCCGAACGGCGAGGTCGCGATCGTGCCGGAAGCATCGCTCAAGGTAATGGCGGACAATCTGCAGCCGCCGCCGGCGCGCGAGGCGTCGCTGCACGTGCGGCGCGGGCCGGGGCCGACCGCGGCTTCGCAGCCCGACAGCACCGAGCAGCTTGCCCTGCGCGTCGATTCACTCGAAGTCTCGGATATGCCGCTGGTTCGCTTCGTCGAAATGGTGTCCGACATGGCCGGCGTGCCGATCACGCTCGACCCCGCGGCGCTCGACGAGGCCGGCGTGACGCCGCTGGACGGCGTTTCAGTTCAAGCGGAAAGCGCGACGCTCGAATCGGTTTTGCGCGATTCGTTATCGTCTCGGCGGCTCGAACTGGTCGTGCACGACGGGCAAGCGACGGTGAAGCTGCGCGACGGCGAGCAGCGGCGCTCAATCGACTATGAAGTAAAGGACCTCTCCGGCGGTGCGGACGCGAGCGACGTTGCAGAGCTCGTGAAGAAGTTCGTCGGACCCTCTTCCTGGCACGCGGCGGGCGGGAAGGGGACGGTCGCCGTCGAGGGCACCGTGCTGCGTGTCCAGCAGACGCAATCAGTGCACCATGAGATACTCATCTTTTGCGAGCGCCTGCGGCTTGCTCGGGGACTTCCGCCGCGGAGCCGCTACCCGGCGGAGATGCTGTCGATCGCATCGCCCTACGCTCGCGTGATGGCGAAGCTCGATCGGCCGACGACGTTCACGTTCCTGCCATGGTCGCGGCTGCGCGACGTCGTGGACCATTGGCAGAGCGCCAGCCAGTTGACCATTCTCGTGGACTGGTCGGCGCTGCGGGACGCCGAGCTGGGGCCGGCGGCGCCCATTGCCTGCTCTGCGATCGATCGACCGTGGCGCGAGGCTTTAGACGGGGTCCTCGAACCGCTGGGGCTCGGCTGGTGGGCCGTCGACGGCCAGACGCTCCAGATCACATCGCGCGAGGCCTTGGGCTCGCTTCGGCGGGTCGAATTCTACGAGATTCCCGGTGCGCTGCGCAAACAATTCGCAAGCCGGGACGCTCTCATCCGATCGCTGACCGCCGAATTACGCGAGCACACTGGCGGGACTCCCTTGGAGCAGATTTCACTCGAGCTCGATGAGCCGAGCGGGCGACTTATCTTGCTCGCCCCGCCGTCTGCGCACCGGCATTTGAGCCGGCGCCTCGGCGACCCGACAGAGTAAACCTTTCACGCGCGCCTTTCTTTCTGCCCGCCAACGTCCGGCTCATTGAGGCCAGCTGTAGGAAGAGGCTACTGCCGTTCCGCCGGCGGCTGCGTCCAACTCAGAACCCAGCCGAGTGGGCGCTTACGATGTCCGCTGGTTGCTCAGGGGGCCGCTGCCCGATCCGCGGCGGGGCGACTAGCGCGGCTTGACGCCCAGGTGCTCTTCCCACGCGCTGTGCAGGTCGGCCGGCTTTTCCACCCGACCGGACATCACGTGGTCGCCGAGGATCTGCACCGGCAGGCCGAATTCTTTCTTCCCCGAATTCTGTTTTTGGAGCGTGGCAAATAGATCGACGTAGCTCTCGATCTGCTTCTGGAACCGATCGCTGCTGCTGAGCTCGCGCAGGCGTTCGCTGTTCACGAGGCCGTAGGCCCGGGCGACGACGCGGTCCAACCGGGGCGGCTCGTCTTCGTCGGCCATCAGCCAGTCGTGGAACTTCGCGAACCCGGCCGGCTTTAGCGCGGCGACGCCCAGCGCCATGCGAGCGGTCGAGCAAGCTCCACGATGGGAGTACGCGGCCGAAGTGACCAGCTTGTTGCAGCCTTGCTCGAACGGGATGACCATGACAATGACGGCCACCTGGTTGCCGTAACGGGACAGGGCCCGCTTCATCGTCTGGTGCGTCGTGCGGCAGTGCTTGCAGTTGTACGAAACCACCTCCACGAACACGTGCGGCGCCCCGGGCGAGCCGATGTGCGGATGCTTGTATATGTCGAGCTTGAGCTTGCCGTCGAGGAAGCTGAGAATTCGCTCGCGATCCGGCCCCCGCGGCGGTTCTGAAGCGGCGGACGGCGATTCCTCGGCAGCCTCCTGACCAGTCTCGGCTTCGTCCCCCGGCTCGTCGCCGGATTCTTCGTAGTGAGCCGCCACGACGTCCCGGTCAGCCGAATCTATGTCCGTCTCATCGCCCTGGCCCTCCGGCTCGGTCGGAATCCGCATGGCGACGCGGGAGTCGGGCTCGAAGGAGCGCGGTTCGGCTGGTTCTTCGTCGTTCTGACCGTCCATTTCAATCGTGTCTTCGAGCGCGACCTGCTGCACCTCGTAGCCCTTGGCGGGAAACAGGATCTGGCCGCCGACTAGCAGGACCACGATCGCCCCCGCACCGCCGAGTGCAACGGCGAGCGAGGGGGTCGGGTAGTCGCGCGCCGCTGCAACCGGCGCGGCGCGGCGGTTCCCGGCTGGCAGGGCGGTTCGCAACGCTATCAAGCCGCTGGCCGCCGTACGCGACCGGCGAAGGTAACGGGTTTCGCTCAACCACCGCGCGGCGGACCAAACGGCCAATCCGCCGATGGCGATGCCGCACACGTCCGTGAAGATGCAGAAGATGCAGAAATGCCCGATCGCGACGACCTGCAGCAAAAGGAACCACACACTGGCCGCGGCCGCCACGACGGCCAAGAGCACGAAGGCGGTGTTGACCCAGCGGCCGAGACGCGGACTCTGCACGCCGAGCAGCACACTCAATGCCGCGAGGGTGGCGTAACAGGCGAGCCCCGGAACGGCGACGGGCACGCCGAGCCATTTCGACCAGGCGCTCGTGAGCACCATGTCGCAGCCGCTGTCGCCGCTGACGCCGCAGCCGGCGACATGCGTTTGGGTGACGGCGTACCACGCCAAATAGGCACTCCCCGCGAAGGCCGCCCACGTCAGCGCGCGGAGCGACCAGCGCACGGGCGCGCTGAATACGGGGATATCAAGTTGGGCAACGGGACGTAGGGAGTGCATGCCGAGGGAATAGCAAGTTCCGCAGTGGTATTCTCTACGCTCCGCGTGAAGACTTCGTCACCTCCACGCGAGGAGCACATTGCCGTGAATATGCCTTCTTTAATTTACGTCGTCGCAGCATCAGCCGCGAGGCCTGCGCCTGCACCGCTAGCACATTTGGCCCTCCGGGGGCCGTGACCCGTTAAAAGTCTGCCTTGTGCCCTTATCGTTACCATCGCTACGATCCGATACTTTTGTGCACGGAGCAGAACGTGCCCAGTGGGGAGTATCAGCGTCTGCTCCCCGCTCGATGTTTTTAACGCCAAATCTGCGAGTCAAACAAAATGAACATGAGTCCGAAGGTCCGGCCGTTGTGGAAACGGGTGCTCCTGATGATCGGGACGAGCATCCTGTGGGCCTACAAGGCGTTGCACCTGCCGCGGGGTATCCTGCCTCGCGATCTGAAGTCGGTCGTCTCGAACTGGGAGCACGAAATGTTCTGGCTCCTGATCAAGAGCGGCTTCAAAAAGGCGTATATCGATCAGCCCAGCTACTTCAAAATGCCCACCTCGTTCAAGCCGAAGGCGCAGGTGGCGCCGCCGTTCCAGCTCAGCGAGGCCCAGATCAAACAATTCTATACGCAGGGCTTCCTGGGGCCGTTCGACGCCTTCACCCACGACGAAATGATGGACTTCAAGCGCGAGGTGCTGGCCCTGGAAAACGAGAAGAGCAAAACGTATGGCTGGGCGACGCCGCGCGACCGGCATTTCGAGTCGCCTCGATTGTGGAACTACATGAAGTGCCCCGCCATCACCGAGCGGTGCGCCCAGATCCTGGGCCCCGACCTGTTGGTATGGCGGTCGCAGTATTTTTACAAGGGCCCGAAGTCGCCGGCCATTCAGTGGCACCAGGCCAGCACGTTCATGGTCGAAGACTACCAGGACCCGGGCATTTTTCCGCCCGACCGTAGCCAGGTGTTTCAGCTCACCGTGTGGGTGGCGATCGACGACGCCACGCCGGAACGCGGCTGCCTGCGGTTTGCCCGCGGCACGCACGACCGGATCCGGGCCATCACCTTCGGCGGCGAAGAGGGCTTTTACAAGGCGGCTTACACCTTCGACTTCGACGAATCGAAAGAGGACTGTGTCGAGTTGCCCGTAAAGGCCGGCCAGTTTATCATCTTCACCGAGCGGTGCATCCACGGCTCCGGGCCGAACACGACCGACCATCACCGGTTGGCGTTCAACATGCGGGTCATCCCGAGCAATGTTCCGGCTTACACCAACAAGCGCTACTACCGCAGTGTGTACAACGGCGGCAAGTACCAACTGGACAAGTGGGGCGTGGCTTTGCTGCGGGGCGAGGATCGCTTTCGGCTCAGCCGGGCCATCCCGCCGGCCGACTTGGAGTCGGGCCTGTTCACCCGGGTCATCCCGCCGGGCGAGCCGCTGCCAATGCCCAGCCGTAAGGCCGCGGCCTAGCGCCTGGCTGCATCGCTCCGAGATGCGTGTGACGCGAGTTTGCGAGTTTCGGAGAAACTCGCCTACCTGAAATTCGCAAGCCGGCGAGCGCATCGCCGGCTTGTTGCATTGAGCAACCTGGCTCGTTTAATCCCGAGCCGACGGCGAGGAGCGATCGGAGAAAGCGATAACAACCCTCGCCGTCGGCTCGGGGTTAAACGACGAATTGGAAAGGCACGAGCGATGCGTGAGATTCGCGGCAAGTGGGCCTTGGTGACCGGCGCGGCTTCCGGCATCGGCCGGGCGATTGCGCTGCGGCTGGCGGAAGAGGGCGTCCACCTGTTCCTTGTGGACATCGACGACGAAGGACTGGCGAGCGTCGTCGAGGACGCGGGGCGGCACGGAATTCAGGCAATCGCGCGGCGGTGCGACATGGCCGAGCCGCGCGAAGTCTCCGCGGCGGTCGCCGAAGTCCTCGCCCGCTGCGGCGGCGTCGATATCCTCGTCAACAACGCGGGCATCACCTATTACGGCCGCACCGAACGCATGTCGGCCGAACATTGGGACCGGCTCCTGCGCGTCAATTTGCTCGCGCATATCCAGTTCACGCGGGAACTGCTCCCCTCGCTGCTCGCGCGGCGCGAGGCCCATGTGCTCAACGTGTGCAGCGTGCTGGGGCTCATCGGCATGCCGAAAGTGACCGCGTATTGCACTTCGAAATTCGCCATGGTCGGCTTCAGCGAATCGCTGCGCAACGAATTCGGCCGGCAGGGGCTGGGCGTCACGGCATTGTGCCCCGGCTTCGTTTCGACGAACCTGTTCACCAACGCCCCGCTGGATGAATCGGCCGAGGAGCACAAGTTGCCGCCACGGCTCATTTGCACCACGCCCGAGCGCGTGGCCAAGGCGGCCGTGAAAGCCATCTATCGCAACCGTCGGCTGGCGACGATCGAGCCGTTCGCCCGGCTGATGTACGCGATGAAACGGTACGCGCCCTGGCTGATGGACTTCATCTTCCACCTGGGCAAGCGCAAGCGAATGGCCCGCAAAATGGCCCAGCTCCAACAGGCGGCGTGAACCGTCTGTCGCGGCTCCGCCCCCAAGCCGGCATTCGGCGGTATAGTATTTGCACCGCTCGGCGCGTTCGTGCCACGCTATTTCACCTGCACCCGGGTGTGTATGCCACAGCAATATGGAGGTTGGCCATGAGTGTCGTTTTTAAATCGGCCGTTGCGTGCCTTATCGCCGTCGCATGGGGGCTGGCCACGCCGCCGAGCTCGGCCGCGCCACTCGATCCGACACGCGTGCCAGCCGATGCGAAATGGCTGATCCATGTCGATTACGAAGCGCTCGACGAGTCGGAGCTGATGGAGGCCTTCCGCGAAAAGCGGCCCAAAGAGGCCCGGCGTGCCCGCCGCTGGATGCGGGAGCGTTACGGGATCGATCCGCGGGAGGACCTGAAGGGGCTGACGCTGTTCAGCGACACCTACAAGTCCCACAGCGGCGCAGCAATTCTGAAAGCCGCTTACGACCGCGAGAAAGTGGAGTCCGGCATTCTATCGAAACCAAAGGTTAAATCGACGAAGTGGCAGGATTACACACTGTACAGCTGGGAGATCGGTAAGCGCGGCCGCCATCGGCACGATGCTCCCGGCGCTGCCGAAGGGCGTCGGCGTGAGAAAAGAGAATCCAGGTCCGTCACCGCCGTGTTGCTCGATGGCGAAACCATCGTATTTGCGGGATCGGAAGAGCGGGCCAAGTCGCTCGTCGAATTCCTTCAGGGCGACAAGCCTTCGCTGGAGGGCAAGGATTCGCGGTTGGTCGCGGAGATGCCGGATGGGGCGTTCGTCTACGGCGCGGCGATCGAACTCGAAAGCCTCTCGCAACACGAGCGGCCTTTTCCCGTGTTGCAGCAGCACGAATATGCCATGTGGGCCGCCGGCGAGCGCAACGGCGAAGTGTTTGAAGAGCTAACGCTGGAGGCCCGGGACGAGGAAACAGCCCGGCAAATGGAAACGCTCTTGGAAGGCTTCGTCGCCCTGGGCAAACTATGGAGCGCCGACATGAAGCACTTCGCCGAGCTCTACGACCATGTCCACATCCGGCAGCAAGGCACGACCGTCCACGGCGAATGGCACGGCGATCCCGCCGAAACCGTCGCGGCCGTGGACGAATTCGTGGCCCAGGTCAAAAAGTGGCGCGCCGCCAGGCGAGAGCGGAGTAGTCGCTAGCTCGCGTGGTGCCGGCGGCGGACGCTGCGGCGGTAGCCCCGGGCCGCCTGGCCGCCGGTGAGCCGGTAGCCGTAGTGCACGGCGAACCACTCGGCGAACCGCTCGCGCTCCATGTAGCCGGTGTTGCGGTTGTCGACCAGGTGGCCCAGTTCGTGCATGAGGATGTTGTTGAGGTAGAAGTCGCGGGCGGCCTGTTCGCTCCAGGTAAGCGTCCAGATGCCCGGGGCCGGCTCGTCCCAGCGGCCGCCGTACATGCGACTCTCATTTACCAGGTTCGGACGCGGCGGCGTCTCGAACTGCTCCACCAGCGACTCTTCGAGCGGATAGAGGTACAGGGCGTTGCCCCATTGCATGCCGTAACAGGGGAACGACTGCTTCTTGCGCGTCATGCGGCTGAGCTGGACGACCTGCAGCTCCCGCACGAATTGGGGCGGAACGTCGGCCAGGCGAGCCCGGATTTCGGCCGGGGTGACGATATGCCGGTAGCCGGCGCCCGGCGATTGGACGACGATCCGGTAGTCGCGGACTTCGTTGGCCTCGTTCGGGTCGTGCCAGTCCTCCGGTGGAGCGAACGGCAGCCGCGCGTTACGCTGGCCGGTGCTCGAGCGGCGGGCCTGCTTGGGCCGACGCTGCCAGGCCCGGCCGGCAACGAACGTATTGCGACGCTTGGCCTGGCGGGCCGTCGACTTCGCGCCAATCTCATGACGAACGTTCATCGCAAGATTACCCAATTTCAAATCGAAGCGCCGCTGCGGATGTCGGCGCCGACCTTCAGCAAATATTTTTTTGCGTTCTTGCCGAGGGTCGGTCTGCCCAGCGGCCCACCACGTCCGAATGGCGGCGAAAAGGAGAGTCCGAAGGCCGGTCCGCGGCCTCCTATCTATCGTAGGCAGGCGGCTGGAACGGGTTCAAGAAAACGCGCAACATATTGCCACAATAAGACTTAGATATGTTTACCGAACGCGACATTTGCCCGCCGGCGGGAATCGGAGGCCTGCCACCGTAGCCCGCGCCTGCATCGCTAAAAACGCCTCCATGACCATGAATGAAAATGAAATGAAAGGGCCATCGAGCGTCGTGCTATACACCCGCCGCGGATGCCATCTGTGCGAAGAGGCACGCGAGTTGCTGCTCGCGCATCAGATTCTGCCTACCGTAGTCGACGTCGATGGCGACCCGCATCTGCGCGAACGCTTCGGCACCCTGGTGCCGGTGGTAGAAATCGACGGACGGGTTCGCTTTCGCGGGCGGATCGAGCCGGTGTTGCTGCGACGCCTGCTGCACGGCCGCTAGTCGAGTCGCACGGACATGTAGCGTGTGCCGTGTCGTATTATCCAGACGCAAACGACGAAAAATCCGCTACACTTACGCGGGACGCGCTCTAATTGCCACGGCCTTCGGTCCGCACAGGTGGCTGAGCCGTTTTCGCCTCGTGCTCCGCCACTTCATGAAGGCCGCCGCGGACGATTCCCACGAAGCTGCCGCCGAGGAAGGCAAGCCAGCCACTCAGCGCCGCCAGCGACACGGCCGCCACCACCACCCCGGCGGGCGAGGTGCGTTGCCCGGTGGCCGCCGTAAGCAGGACCACCCCGAGGCTGCCGCCAAGAAGCACGGCCGCGACGATGAGCCGGGGCAACCAGTTGAATGAGGCGCCGCTGCGGCCATACCAGGGCAAAGGTCGCGACTTCGCTGCCGCTACGCCGGCCGGCCGCTGCATATGCGGCGCGGCATCGCGGACCCGAACTCGATTGTTGGTGTGACGCCGCAATTGGCTCCCCAGTGCCGTGCTGAAAACGTGGAAAACGACGACCAGCGCCGCCAAGAGCAGCGCGATCGCGGGGAGCCCACCCATTGAGCCTATACCGGCCAACAAAGCGCAAACGGCCGCGACGAATAAGAACAACTGCCGCAGACCGAAGCGAAACAGCGGCAATTCGGGCGGAACCGCGGCAGTGGCCGGCCGGTTCAGGCCGCTTCGCTCCTCGGCGGCGGAGACCGGCCCGGCATTTTTCGGCATTTCGGTCATGGCCCGCGCATTATCGGCAACTCAGCCAAAAGGGGCAAGCGCGCCGGCCGCCGCCACCGCTGTACGGCGTCGTCGCCATCCGAAGGGCGACAAACTGCCGGCGGCAAGAAGCAACGTGCTCGGCTCCGGAACCGACAGAGTATGGTCGAAGAGCCAATCGTATAGCGGCGGGAAGTAAAAGGCTCCCGCCATTCCTGCATGCCCACCGACAGGCTGCTCGAAGTAGAGCAAATCGAGATCATTGCCGGAAATGAAAAAGTTCGTGGTGCTGCCCGGCGGTGCCGTCGCCGCGAATTCGCGGTGGAAGCCGAGGGAAGGATTGGAAACTAAAACGTACTGGCTGCTTGCCGCCGTTGGGTAGGTTGGCAACGGCTCTCCGGCCGCGGCGAGAATTCCGTCGACAACCGCGCGGCTGCGCGCGACGGGGACCGTGGCATCGTCGCGTGCATGAATCGCGAAAATCGCCGTGCCGAGCAAGTTGGCCGCGTCAAACTCTGGGGCAGGCAGGACGCCGCTTACGGCGACCGCCGCAGCGAACCGGCCACTGTTGCGGCTGAGCAAATTCCATGTGCCGCCTCCGCCATTGGAAAAGCCGGTGGCGTACAGCCGATCCGCATCGGCCCTCTGCTCGGTCACGACGCGGTCGATCATCGTCATGACCGCGTCGATCGTCGCGGCAGACGTCCAATGATTGGCCGTTTGCGGGACGTACAGGAATGCCCCACGTCGCTTCGATTCGTCCAGCAGAAAGTCGGGCGTATGCGAAACCTGCGTTACGTTGTCGGTGCCCGAGGCACCGCCGCCGTGGAGAAAAACGATCAATGGCCGCGGAGAAGTTGGGTCGGCGATTACCTCTGGCGGAACAAACAGCCGGCCTGGCAAAACCACCTGCCCCTGGGGCGTCCGCAGCGAGTAGTCGGAAAAGTCGGCGAGATTGGCGGCCAGCGCCGATTCCGACCCAATCGCCCCGATCAGCAGAACGAACTGGGGAACTCGCAACATGCCGTACTTCATTCCCATAAAAACATCCCTACGAAGCCCGTTTTACCGATGCCGATTCGCGGAAAGTGCGAGTGGAGCCGCCCCCAAGGGAGCCACGGCGAGGGCCAACACGCTGGCTGCCAGCAGGCAGCCGAGCCAGTGAGGTTCCCCGTCCCACGGCCATAGAATGACGACTCCGGCCGTCGCCGCGGCGCACACGCCCGCAGCCCCCCAAGCGGTCGTCGCCTGGATCAAAGCGCGCCGCAGGGCGGCCAAATAAATCCAAATCGTTCCGGTCACGACTGCTCCGGCCAACGTGATCATCACGATACGCATGACTAGTTGTCGGGCATCTGTCGAAAGCAGCAGCTTCGATAGCAGCGGCAAAACAAGGACGACAAAAGCCAGGCCCGTTACATACTGAAAGACGCGCTCCGACCCGGTCAAACCGATCGACGCCAAGACGCCGACGATGATCCAGGCCACGAACAAGATTCCGGGAAAACTCCACCACGTGAAACCGGGCGGAAATTGAATCGCGTCGCCCGCGCCGAGGAACAACAGGATCGCGCATGCGATCGACACCGCCACGACCCAAACGAGCCACGCCAGGAGCACACTCGTGGCGGCCATGCGGAGCACCGTTCGGGCCATCTGGGTATCCGTCGTGGGCCGCGTCGCCAGGTATTGGCCCATGGCGCAACCGCCATCGCCGGGGTTCGTGCTGACGTTGCCCATGATGATCCCGCCAAGAAAACTAATGGGCCATAGCGCCAGGCCGCAGTGCACTAAGCCGAGAAAGAACTCATTCGCATTCGCGCTGGCGAAAGGCAAGATGATCAGTCCAATTGCCAGTAAGACCAGAGCCGTGAATGGCATCACCCAACCTTTTCGGCGCCATTCCAGCCACAATTGCGCTTTGACCGGCGCGCTTTGCCACGTAGATCGCGATGCGGGAACATCCAAATAGCGGCTCAGCCGGTCGACGATCCCCAGGGAGAGTGGCGCCTCGCCGCGACGATTGCGGGCGACGGCCTCGACGGCAACCCAGTACGCCGTTGCCGCCATGCCGAGCATGGTGAAAAACTCCAGCGCACTGATTTGCTGCCAATAATGCGACGGCTCACCGAAGGCCGCGCCGTAACGCGACTTGAACCATGTGCCCAGCACCGCCGCGATCAGCGCCACGCCGACGATCATCCAGCCGGCCGACTTTTCCGCCAGCCAAAACGCCGCCACCACGGCGGCGAACGCCACCGCGACGAACATTGCCGGACCCCAGATCGGCCAGCCCAGTTCGAACCAGTAATTAAGTACGACCGTCCCTAGCGCCGTTTGAACAGCCACGAGCGCCATCATCGGAATCAGTCGCCAGGCGACGATCGTCGAGGTTCGCACGGGGTAGGCATAATATTGCGACATCCGCCGCTGCACTATCAGACTCGCTGCCCCAAACATCGAGACGTTTATGTGAACCATTACGATGTGTATGACAACAATGCTCGGATTTTGCGCATCGATCGCGCCGACGGTTTCCAATGCCGACAGGATCATTGCGGGAAGGGCCAGCGCGCCGAGAGCCGCAGCCAGCAAGGTCCATTTGCCGCGGGCAAGGATCTCCCAAGACATGGCCGCCGGGATGGAATGCATGGGACGCCTTTTTGATTTCTTGAGCAGTAGGTCAGGCTGTGCCTGACAGTTGTTTGCGTCAGGCACAGCCTGACCTACACACGGTGCGGGTCAGTCAAGGACGCGTGAAACGAAAATTTCATCAAGCGACAAAGGGGTGTCGTCGACGACCGTAGCGCCAAGTGCTTCCGCCGCGCGCCGCAGCTGCCGGCTCTCGCCGCTACAGGTGTAGGTCCATTCGGCGCCGTGGCCTGCCAAGGAAATCGTGCCGACGAGGGTCGGCGGATGCTCGAGGTGCTCATTGAATCGCAACGTGACGCGGCGGTGTGTCTCTTTAATGGAGTCCATCGTGGCCGCGAGCAGAATTCTTCCCTGGTGGATGATGGCCACTTCATCGGCGACGCGTTCGACCTCGTCCAGCAAATGGGACGAGAACAAGACGGTGCGGCCTTCCTCGGCAATCGTGCGTATGATCGCGCCCAGAATATCCCGTCGCACGATCGGATCGAGTCCCGAGGAAGGCTCGTCGAGCACCAAGAGCTCCGGTCGATGCGCCAGCGCGGCCAGCAGGCCGGCCCGTGCTCGTTGACCGCGCGACAGGTTCCGAATGCGTTCGTTGGCATCGAGCTCGAACATCTCGCGCAGCTCCTCGGCGAAGGCGTCATCCCACGTCGGAAAAAAAGCCTGCGTGTAGCGCATCAATTCGCCGACGCGCATCCAGTCCGGCAGGTCGCGGTCTTCGGAGAGGTAGCCGATCCGTCCGAGCGTGCCGACGGGATTTTGCACCGGGTCGAGCCCGAACACGCGAACCGTCCCCGCCTGGGCTCGGAATAACCCCAGAATGTGCTTGATAAGCGTGGTCTTGCCGGCGCCATTGTTGCCGATTAGCCCAAAAACGCCGCCCCGCCGAATGGCGAGCGAGACGTCAGCCAGCGCCGTAACCGAACCAAACCGTCGCGTAAGTCGGCGGACGTCGACCACCGGCGGCGATGCGGAAAGAGATGCCTCGGACATGGGATTAATCCTGCGTGGAATGAGCCAGCATGGCCTGATGCCGCCGCTCCACAAGTTTCAAAATCTCGTCAAATGCGATATCCATTTGGCGCGCCTCGGCCAGAAGCGCGTCGATCCGCTCGGTCAGAATCTTCAGCCGCTCGCGACGGGCCAGCGGGGAGCCCTGATCGGAGACGTACGTCCCCGCCGTGCGGCGTTTCTCCACGATGCCGGCCGATTCCAGCTCGCGATAGGCCCGGGCCACCGTGTTGGGGTTCACCACGAGCTGCTCGGCCAGTACGCGGATCGGCGGCAGCTCCTCGCCGGCGGCGAGCCGGCCGGACGCCACCAGGTACTTCACCTGGTTGACGATCTGCAAATAAATCGGCACGCCGTCGCCGGTAGAAATGTGGATTTGCACGCGAGCACCTTTGTATTAATTCAATAATACAATCCTCGCCGGCGGTGTCAATAGCGGGCCAATCAGAAATCTCTACAATAAGAACCGCGGATGAACGCCGATGAACGCGGATCGGTGGGGAATCAATCGATTCTGATCGGCGTTCATCAGCGGTTAAAAAACTCTTGCCTGATGCCTTGCTCGCTTCAAACCCTTTCCCTAAGCCGGTTGATTACATGCCTTGGATCGCCGAACGCGCTGCTGAGATTCCGTGGGATCGCCTGCAATCGCTCATGGAGCAAACGGTTGCCGAGGCGCGGCGGCGGATTTGCGCCCGGCCGAAGCGAGTGCTCCTGCTGCCGCCCGATATCACGCGGATGCACTCGGGCGCCGGCCGGTTGACCGAGCTGCTCTACGGCCTGCTGGCCGGCGAGGCCGAGGTCCACGTCATCCCGACGCTCGGCCAGCACGTGCCGCATACGCCCGACGACAACCGGCAAATGTTCGGTTCGATTCCCAACGAGCGGATTCACGCGCACGACTGGCGGGGCGGTTGTGTCGAGGTCGGCCAAGTCCCCGCGCGCTTTGTCGATGAAGCGACGCAGGGCGCCGCCGACTGGCCTATCCCCATCGTGCTGAACCGCATGCTCATGGAGGAGCCGTGGGACTTGGTGATCAACGTCGGACACGTGGTGCCGCACGAAGTGCTCGGCTTTGCCAACCACAACAAGAACTACTTCATCGGGCTCGCGGGCAAGGACCTCATTTGCGCCGCTCACCTGGCGGCCGCCTCCTGCGGCATCGAGAACAACCTGGGGAACCTCATCACGCCGGTGCGGGAATGCTTCAACCGCGCGGAAGATGAGTACCTGGGCGCGCTGCCTGATCTCTATGTGCAGGCCGTGCTGGCCCGCAATGAGCGCGATCAGCTCGTGCACACGGGCCTGTACGTGGGCGATGATTTGGAAACGTATCTCGGCGCCGCCCGGCAGTCGCGCGACCAGAACATCACGCTATTCGACGAGCCGGTGAAGAAAATCGTCTGCGTGATGCAGGGCGACGAGTTCTTCAGCACCTGGGTGGCCAACAAGGCGGTCTACCGCACCCGCATGGCGCTGGCCGACGGCGGCGAGCTGCTGATCATCGCGCCGGGACTGAAGCGGTTCGGCGAGCAGCCGGAAGTGGACGCCTTCATCCGCAAATACGGCTACGTCGGCACGCGGCGGGTGATGGAGCAGTATCGCGAGAATGCCGACATGCGGGACCTGGCCCACGCGACGGCCCACTTGATCCACGGCTCCAGCGAGGACCGGTTCTCGATCACCTACGCACCGCGCCACCTGGCGCAGAGCGACATCGAAACCGTCAACTTCCGCTACGCAGACATTCGCGAGACGATCGGCCGCTACCGGCCCGACGAGTGCAAACAGGGCTGGAACACCACGGCCGACGGCGAGCGGTTCTATTTCATCCCCACACCCTCGGCAGGCCTCTGGGCCACGCGCGAAAAGCTGCTCAATCGCCCGAGCCGCTTCGGCGGCGACGAGTAAAACCGTTAATACAGTGGAAACCAACCGGGCGCCAGCCACCCACAGGATACCCGCCGGCTGATCGGATCGGCCGCGGGGGCGCTAGCCCCGGGTTATGAAGTTCTCGCCGATTCAACTGTCGCGAGTGTCGGCGGCGTCGATTGAAGTTGATCAAGATTGACACGGCGTAGCTGAAGTCGCAAGACTTCAGTGCAGGCCGGTTATCTTGTGCAGGCCGGTAGGGATCGGAATTCTTGCGAATCCCGCTACGGGGGACCGCCGAGGCTCATGGAAGAACACCTGGTGATGTATCTGGTCGGTGTGCCGCTATTAGGAATTGCGGCCCAATGGCTGGCTTGGCGATTGCGGTTGCCGGCCATTCTGTTGCTGTTGGCCTGCGGCATCGCGCTTGGCCAGTTCGTCGACCCGGACCATCTGCTCTCGCAGGTGACGGGCGGTGCGCGAGAGAACGGGCCGCGGCTGCTGTTTCCCGTCGTGTCGCTCGCGGTGGCGGTTATCCTGTTCGAGGGCGGTTTGAGCCTGCGCTTCCACGAGCTGAAATACGGCGGGCCGGTGGTACTGCGATTGGTGACCATCGGCGCCGCGGTGAGCTGGGTGCTGACGGCCGTGGCGGCGAAGTACGCGTTCGAGCTGAGCACGCGAATCTCTGTGCTGGTGGGAGCGATCCTGGTGGTAACGGGGCCCACGGTGGTAGGCCCGCTGCTGCGGCACATCCGGCCGAAGCGACGCGTCGGCTCGATCGCTAAGTGGGAGGGCATCGTGATCGATCCGATCGGCGCGGTGCTGGCCATCCTGGTGTTCGAGCAACTGCTGGCCGCGGTGGAGTTCCCGACGATCGCCAGCATGACCTGGGTGCTGCTGAAGTGTGCCGCCGTCGCGTTGGTGCTGGGGTTCGTGGCCGCGCGGGTGTTGCTCGAGGCAGTGCAGCGCTACTGGCTGCCGGACTATCTGCAAGGAGTGGCGTTTCTCGCCGTGGCGCTCGCGGCATTTGCCGCCTCGAACGCGCTGCAAGCCGAGTCGGGACTGGCCACCGTGACGTTGATGGGCGTGATGCTGGCCAATCAGCGGAAGATCTCGGTGCGCCACGTGGTGGAGTTCAACGAGCATCTGGGCGTGCTCTTGATTTCGTGCCTGTTCGTGGTATTGGGCTCTCGGCTGAACGTGGGCCAGATTATGGCGCTGGGGAGCGGCGGGGCGATGTTTTTGCTGCTGTT
The DNA here is from genome assembly GCA_964532675.1 of uncultured Planctomycetaceae bacterium. Lineage (GTDB taxonomy): Bacteria > Planctomycetota > Planctomycetia > Pirellulales > Lacipirellulaceae > JABDGM01. The sequence continues at coordinate 5,135 of CAZHIV010000354.1, read as the reverse complement.
GATCTTCGTGGTGCGGCCGCTGTCGGTGCTGGCCGCCACGCTCGGCACCGAGACGACCCGCCGCGAGCGGCTGTTCCTGGCCTTTCTTGCGCCGCGGGGGATCGTGGCGGCCGCCGTCGCGAGCGTGTTCGCCTTGAAGGTCGCCACGCATTCCGGCGAGGCCGGCCCGCTCGCCCAGCAAGCGCAGCTGTTGGTGCCGATTACGTTTCTGGTGATCGTGGGCACGGTGGCGGTGTACGGACTGCTGGCGGCGCCGCTGGCGCGCCGGCTGGGGCTGGCGGATCCGAACCCGCAGGGACTGCTCATCGCCGGCGCGAGTCATTGGATCCGCGACATCGCCAAGGCGGTCAACGACGAGGGTTTCCCGGTGCTGCTGCTGGACACCAACGACGCTCACGTGCGCGACGCCCGGATGGCCGGCCTGGCGGCCGAGTGCATGAACATTCTTTCCGAACCGGTCCAAAACGACCTCGACCTGAGCGGCATCGGCCGACTGCTGGCGATGACGCCCAACGACGAGGTGAACGCGATGGCCACGCGCGAGCTGGCGCATCTTCTGGGTAGGGCCAACGTGTACCAGCTCACGGGCGGCAACGGCGAAAGCAGCCGCTGGGCGCTCGCCCAGCACCTGGGCGGCCGGCCGCTGTTCGGCAAAGAGATGACCTATTGGGACATCGAAGGCCGGATGGTGCGCGGCGCCGTGGTGAAGAAAACCAAGCTCACCGATGAGTTCACCTGGCAGGATTTCCAGGAGCACTACGGACCCACGGCCGCCGTGCTGTTCGTGGTGACGGGCAAGAACTCCCTGGCGATCTGCACGGCGGACCAACCGATCGAGCCGAAAGCGGGGCAAACCGTGGTCGCGCTCGTGGATCCGGAGACATATCCTGCGGAGAATCGCGGCGCTACCTGATGGCGCCCAGCAGCCGGAGGGCTACGCCCTCCGGTCCGGACCGCGCGGCGGTCCGGCTGTCGGCTACATGAAATCGCAACTCGCTCTAGGCTTGCACACCCATCGCGGCAGCCACTTTGCGGCAGCCGGCCATGGTGTCTTCGAATTGTTGGAAGGTGAGCGACTGGTAGCCGTCGCTGAGGGCCTTTTCCGGGTTGGGATGAACTTCGATGATGAGGCCATCGGCGCCTGCCGCGATCGCCGCGCGGGCCAGGGCCGGCACCAGCGGCGTGTGGCCCGTGCCGTGGCTGGGATCGACCACCACCGGAAGATGCGTCTTCGCTTGCAGGTACGGCACCGTGGCCAAGGGCAGCGTGAAGCGGGTGTGCGCTTCGAACGTGCGGATGCCCCGCTCGCAGAGCATCACCTGCTGGTTGCCGGCGTCGAGAATGTACTCGGCGGCCAGCAGCAGCTCGTCGACGGTGGCGCTCGGGCCGCGCTTCAACAGGACGGGGCGAGGGCAGCGGCCCACCGCTTCCAGCAGGCGGTAGTTCTGCATGTTGCGGGCGCCAATTTGGAGCACGTCCACGTACTCGGCCACCAGCTCGATGTCTTCGGCGGCGACGACCTCGGTCACCACGGCCAGCCCCGTCTCGGCGCGGGCGGCGGCCAGCAGCTTGAGGCCCTCTTCTTTCATGCCTTGAAAACTGTACGGGCTGGTGCGGGGCTTGAACGCGCCGCCGCGCAGGGCCGTGGCGCCGGCCTTCTTGATGGCCCGGGCGGTGCCGACGATTTGCTCTTCGCTCTCCACGGAGCAGGGCCCGGCGATGATGCCGAGGTGGCCATTGCCGACCGCGAGGCTGCCGGCCCGCACGACCGTCTTTTCGGACTTGGTCTCCACGCTGGCGAGCTTGTAGGGCGCCAGCACGGGCAAAACTTCGTCGACGCCGGGGCCGCTTTCCAACACGCCGATGCCGGCGGCGGCCCGCTCGTCGCCGATCGCCGCGATCACGGTCCGCTCGGTGCCGCGCAGGACGTGGGGTTTCAGGCCGAGCGATTGCACTTGCTCGATCATGTGCTGGATATCCTGCTCTTGGGCATCACGCCGCATGACGACGATCATGGCTCGCTCCGTGGTTCAGTCAGTTGTCCGTGGTCAGTTGTCCGTTGTCGGATTTGCAACGGACCACGGACTACGGACAACTGACGACTTCAAACAAAAAAACCCCGAGAGCCAGTCGTCTGGGTCTCGGGGTGCCGGTTGGTTGGTTGTGAATCGCCGCTTACGCACAACTTCCGGTCCCGCTACCCAGGCGGGTAAAGCTAAACCAGAAGTAGTACCAGAACGCGCGACTCATGGCTGCATTATGGCTCGGGCTTCGTATGGACGCAAGCGGAAAGCCATGTACTGCTATTGGTTTTCCAGGATGTGGTCGGGGCTCGGCTTGGCGTCGCCCTCGGGCTGGTCTTTATCCGCGGGGGGTGTGGGCGCCTCGGTATCCGTGGGCGGTGTGGGCGCCTCGGTGCGCCCCTCGGGCAAGGCGTCCAGGAGGCCGGGCACCTGGCCCGCGCCCGCGGGCACGATAATCGTGGCGCCCCGGAAGTCGTTGCCCACGGGCTCAAAGCGCCCGCCGAGCTGCTCGGCCAGGAAGGCTTCCGTCACGGCGTTGAACGACTTGCGGTTTTCCGGCCGGGCGAAGCCGTGCCCCTCGTCGGGATACAGGACGTACGTGACGGGGATATTCTTCTCCTTCATGGCGTCGACGATCTGATCCGCTTCGAGCTGCGTCACGCGGGGGTCGTTCGCGCCCTGCGCGATAAGGAGCGGCCGCTGAATCTTGTCGACGCGCGTCAGGGGCGAGCGCTCCAGGAGCTCGGCACGGCCGACTTCGGTGTCGACGTCGCCGACGCGGACTTTCATTACGGGCATGAACGGCATCCAGTAGGGCGGGACGTTCTGCAGCAGCGTCACGAGGCTCGAGGGGCCGACGATGTCCACCCCGCAGGCGAACACCTCGGGCGTGAACGTGAGGCCCACGAGCGTGGCGTAGCCGCCATAGCTGCCGCCCATGATCGCCACCTTGTCTTCCAGCGCGATCTTCTCGTCGATGGCCCACTCGACGGCGTCGATGAGGTCGTCGTGCATTTTGCCGGCCCACTCGCCGTCGGCGGCGTTGATGAACTGCTTGCCGAAGCCGGTCGAGCCGCGGTAGTTCACGCTGAGCACGGCATAGCCGCGGTTGGCCAGCCACTGGTGCGCGGAGTTAAGCCCCCACGTGTCGCGGGCCCAAGGCCCGCCATGGACGTTGAGCACCATGGGCACCGGCTCGTTGGGCCGGCCGTCGTTCTCCGGATCGGTGCCCGGCGGGAGCGACAGGTAACAGAGCAGATCGAGCCCGTCGCGGCTTTCGACCACCGGCGCATGCATTTTCACGAGCGGGTAATCGGCCAGGTCGTCGCGGTTGTTGAACAGAAAGGTCGCCTTGCGCTCGGGCTTGCGCTCGTAGCGATAGTACTTCACGGGGCCGTCGTCGAGGAAGAAGGCGACCGTCCACTGCGTGTCGTCGAGCGTGCGGCTAGTGACAACGACCTCGCCGTCCTCGACGCCCTTGAGATATTCGAAGTCGGCGGCAATCGCGTCGTCGAGGATTTGCCACTTGGTGCGGTCGTAGGTAAAGGAAACTGCCTGGATGTGTTTTTCCGTGGGGTGCACGAGAAGGCCGCCTACGTCGCAGCGGTCGTCTTCGGCCACCAGCTCGGCATCGCCCGTATCGAGATTGACCGTGAACAGGCCGGCGGTGTCGCGGTCGCGGCTGTCCTCGAGGTACAGCGTGCGTCCGGATTTGTCGAAACCGGCGGGCCCGCTGGTCATGGCGTCCTCGGGTCCGAAGGCCATGAACTCGGTCCACTCCTGTTCGTCGCCTTCACCTTCGGGCTTCAACAAAGCCTGCCCGCCAAACGGCGTGAATTTCAGCGCCAGGCGGACGTTGAAATCGTCATCGGTGAGGTAGCCGGCCACGCCGTGATTCTGCTGCACGAGCTCGCGCTCGCCCGTCTCGATGTTGACCCGCCAGATGTCGTGCAACTGGGGATCGCGATCGTTCAGTCCGACAAGGATTTCGTTGGGGAACTTCTGGCTGACCTCCTGCACTTCGGCGCGGACGCCGTCGATCGGCGTGAGATCCTTGGTCTCGCCAGATTCGACATTGGTGGCATAGAGATGATACTTTTCGTTGCCGTCCGTGTCCTGCGGATAAATGACGTGCTTCGCGTCATAGGCCCAATAATGTCTGCGCACCGGACGGACCTTTTCCTCCGTCACCGGCGTCGCCTTCGACGCGTCGTCGGCCGGACCGACCCACACGTTGAGCACGCCCTCCACCGGCGCGAGGAAGCTCAAGTACTTGCCGTCAGGACTTAGCTGCGCCTGGGCCCGCTGGGGATTGCCGAACAACACGTCGCGCGGAATGAGTGGCAGCGCATCGAGCGCAGCGTTTGTCTCATCGGATTCTCCGGCGCCCACTTTCGCGTCGGACGCGGCAGTGCCGGTCGCCGTAACTGCAGCCTCCCCGTCGGCTGTCGTCGACTTCGTGCAGCCGCTGAGCAGCATCGCCAGCACCGCCAGCCACAGGGCAAGCTCAGAAAACGTCACTGTCGCGCGATTGAACATCGAACGCTCCGTCTGTAAGGGCAGGATTGAGGGCGCTCCGACTTAGCCCTCGAGGGATGGGTCAAAACAGAGGGGTAGGCACAAGCGGGCCAATGTGATGGCCGGGGTTGCTGGAACGGCGAGTATACCAGTCTCGGCCAGGGCGTCCAAGAATACTTGCGCCGCATGGGATGACGCCTTTCATACCGATTCTTCAATTGCATACGGCGCCGGGCGGCGCAAAGTTCGACCGCCCCAATCCGCCGTTGAACGAATCAATTATTAATTGGCGACGATTGCAGTCTTTTGGCGAGCCCTAAGTCGGGCCGATGCAAGACGAGCTAGAGGCGATTAGGTGCGGCTACCGGCCAGCCCGGTCTTCCGCGGCCGCCGGCGGGCCAGCAGCGGAGGACCGCCCGGCTCGCCAGCCACGGGACACGCCATATATGGCCATGCTCTAGTGGTCTGTCAGTCTTGATTTGATGGCGGAGATTTGGTTTCCTGTCGAAGTCATTTTTTCTCGGCAAGGAGGCCAGTCATGGGTAAGCGATATCGCGTCACTTTGGAGAAGGAAGAGCGGCAGAATTTGGACCA
>CAZHIV010000353.1:0-8885 GCA_964532675.1 uncultured Planctomycetaceae bacterium | reverse complement strand
GGAGGAGAGCGACTACGACCTCTTCATGACGGGCCACGCCGGGGCGAGCGTCTCCACCGCGCTCGGCCTGGCCGGCGGCGACAAGCTGCTCCGCGACCAGGAAGGCCGCTGGAGCGTCGCGGTCATCGGCGACGGGGCGTTCCCTTCCGGCATCGTGTACGAGGCGCTGAACAACGTCGGCCGCGCCGGGCGAAGATTGCTGGTCGTGCTGAACGACAACAAGATGTCGATCTGCCCGCGCGTCGGCGGCATGGCCGACTATCTCGACCGGCTGCGGATGAACCGCATGTACTCTGGCCTGAAGGAGGAGGTCGCCAAGGTGCTCGGCAAAGTGCCGCTGCTGGGCGACCCCGCCGAGCGGTTCCTGGCCCAGCTCAAGGAAGCGGCCAAAGCCGGCCTGCACGGCGGCATGCTGTTCGAGGACCTGGGCTTGCGCTACTTCGGTCCCATCGACGGCCACAACATCGGCCTGTTGCGCAAGTACCTGCGGATGGCTCGCAACTCGGAGGGCCCGATCCTGCTCCACGTGGTCACCGAAAAGGGCCACGGCTTCCAGCCGGCGGCCGCCGATCCCGTGCTGTTCCACGCGCCGCCGCAGTTCGAACGGCAGGCCGGCCGGGTCGTGCAGATGAACAAAAGCGGCGCACGCTCCTTCACCCATGCCGCGTCGGCGGCCATCTTGCAACAAATGGAACACGACGAGCGCGTGACCGCCATCACCGCCGCCATGTGCCAGGGAACCAACCTCGAACGCGTTCGCGACAGGTATCCGGACCGCTTCTTCGACGTCGGCATTTGCGAGGGGCACGCCGTCGCGATGGCCGCCGGCCAGGCCAAGGTCGGCCTGCGGCCGATCGTCGACATCTACAGCACGTTCCTGCAACGGGCCTACGACCAGCTCTTCCAGGAGGTCGCGCTGCAGAACCTGCCCGTCACGTTCATGCTCGACCGCGCAGGCCTCACCGGGCCCGACGGGCCCACGCACCACGGCGCATTCGATTTCGGGTACCTTCGCGTCCTGCCCAACGTCGTCGTCATGGCCCCGGCCGACGAGCACGACCTCGCTCAAATGCTCGACTTGGCGCTGCGGCATGAAGGCCCGTGCGCGATCCGATATCCCAAGGCGGCACTGCCCACGATCGATGCTGAGCGAACCCCCGTCGAACTCGGCACGAGCGAAGTCCTGTCGTGGAGCGACGATGGCGCGATCCTCTGTTGCGGCGCGCTCCTGCCGGCTTGTCTCGAAGCGGCCCGCCTGCTGCGCGACGAAGGCCTGAACGTGGGCGTCATCAACGCCCGGTTCGTCAAGCCGCTCGATACCGACACGGTCCTCCGCGCGGTCCGCCAGTGCGCATTTACTGTTACGGTGGAAGAAGCCGCGCTGATGACGGGCTTCGGCTCCGCCGTGCTGGAAGCGGCCGCCGATGCGGGGCTCGACACCAGCCGCATCCGCCGGCTCGGAATCCCCGACCAATTCATCGAACACGGCGAGCGCGGCGAGCTGCTGGCCGACCTGGGACTCGATGCGGCGGGCATCGCCGCCGCATGCCGCGCGTTGACCGGTCAAGATAAAGCAAGTCTCGATCCGCAGATGCACGCAGATTTGCACAGATAATCATTGGATTTGAATTTAATCTGCGTTCATCTGCGGCCATCTGCGGACAAAAACTCCTCTGCGCGTCAGACATGGCCAAACACGAACCACCGCGGGTGATCATCCTCGCCGACGGCTCGCGGACCGAGATGCGCGAGGCCGTCGACCGCCTGCGGCCGACGATCGAGCGTCACTTGCCGGTGGTCGGCGTGTCGCTCGACTTCGCGGCCCCGCTCGATAGCGGCGAAGTCGATCTGGCGATCGTCCTGGGCGGCGACGGCTCGATCCTGCGGGCAGCCCACCTGTTGGGCTACCAGCAGCGGCCCGTGCTGGGCGTGAACCTCGGCCGGCTCGGCTTCCTTGCCGCGCTGCAACCCGAGCAGCTCGAGCAAGCCCTGCCGGAGATCGCCGCCGGCCGGCACCAGGTCGTAGAGCACCTGATGATCGAGTGCACGGCCACCCGCGGCGGGAAGCCGCTGTACCAAGCCCTCTCGTTGAACGAGGCCTCCGTGCTAGCAGGCCCGCCGTTCACGATGGTCGACATCGAGCTTTGCGTTGACGGAGAATTGGTCACTACCTATAGTTGCGACGGGCTGATCGTCAGCACGCCCATCGGATCGACGGCGCACAGCTTATCGGCCGGTGGACCGATCCTGCGCAACAACATGCAGGCGCTCGTGATCGTGCCGATCAGCCCCCACACGCTGACTCACCGGCCGGTGGTCGACTCCGCCGACCGCACGATCGAGCTGGCCGTGCCGAAGCCGCACCAAGGCACGTCGCTGGTTGTCGACGGCCGAGTGCTGGGAAGGCTCGAGCCGGAGGACCGCGTGCGGATCGTCCGCTCCAAGGCCTGTTTCCAGATGGTCGAGGTCCGCGGGCAGACGTATTACAGTACGCTGCACGACAAGCTCGGCTGGGGCGGCCAGTTGCGAATCCATCGATAACGACACTCGTTGCAAGGAAGCACGAACCATGTCGCCATTCCCCGCGCATCAGCGCTTCGTCTCAACCGGTCTCGCGCTCGTGGGCCTTATGCTGACCGTCCGGCCGCTGGCGGCGGAAAACACGCCAGCCGCCCCGGCCGAGGAGGGACCGCTCTTCGTCGCGCAGGCGCCCGAGAAGCCAAAATCCGACAAGTACGAGCTGCGGTATAAATTCAAGCGCGGCGAAGTGCTGCGCTACCAGGTCAGCGATCGCGCGTCGTTCAATACGACGATCGAGCAATCGACCATGGCAGCGCAGACCAAGACGGTGACGGTCAAGGCACTGAAAATCATCGACGTTTTGCCGAACGGCAACATCGAGTTCATCAACGTGCTCGAGCGGATCCGCATGGTCAACCAGCTTCCGGACCATGAACCGGTGGAGTTCGACAGCGGTCGCGACGAGACGCCGCCGCCCGGCTTTGAGGACGTCGCCAAATCGGTCGGCGTGCCGCTCGTGGTAATCACCATGACGCCACGCGGCGAAGTCGTGCGCCGCAAGTGGAAAGTGCACGCCCCGAAGAACGAAGAAAACGCGCCTGTTACCTTGCGCCTTCCCGATGAGAGCGTGGCCGTCGGCGATACCTGGGACGAACCGCACGACGTAAAGGTCACGCTGGAAACTCAGGCTACGAAGGTGATCCAGACCCGCCGGCATCACAAACTGGCCAATGTCTCTCACGGCATCGCCACGATCGAGGTCACGTACCAGGTGCTTTCGCCCATCGATGCGTTTGTCGAGTACCAGCTGTTGCAGCGGCTGATGGGGGGCGAAGTGCGGTTCGATATAGATGCCGGCCGGGTCGTCAGCCAGCAAATGGAAATCGACAAGCGGATCCTCGGCTTCGCCGGTCCGACCAGCAGCACGCATTACATCATGCGGATGGAAGAGAAGCTGCTGACGGCAGAGCCCAAGGTGGCCGAAAAGGAGCGCGCCAAGTCTAACGCCAGCGAAGGGCCGACCACACGCGGCCCCGCAACCCGGTCCACCAACGGACCCCGACCACCCCAACGCGCCCGAACGTACCGGCGATAGTAGTCGATTAGGATGCTCACCGCCGCTTGCGGCTTAGCGCTAAGCCGCAAGCCGCAAGCGGCGAGGAAGTGTCAATCCCCCTCCACTTCGTGCACCAGGGCGATGTCGTGCACGCCGCCGGCCATTTCCTCGCGGTCGGGCCCGGCCGCCAGGTGCGAACCGCCGACGATGACAATCGTGTCACCCTTCGTCGCATAGCCGGCGCGGCAGGCCCACTCGTCGGCATGCCGAATGAGCTCTTGCAAGTCGCGGGCCGGCGCGCCGCGGATCGGCGTGACGCCCCAGTACAGGCACATCTGCCGCAGCGTCTCTTCCCGCGAGCTGACGCCCACTGTCGGCACGAAGCTGCGGTGCTGCGACAGGGCCAACGCCGTGCGGCCCGAGTGGCTGGCCACGAACACCAGCTTCGCGCCCAGCTCGTGGGCCATTTGCCCGGCCGCCCGCACCACGGCCCGCGTGATGACCTGCAGATCGGAACACCCCCCTGCCGTCGCCCGCGGCGGGCGCGATTGCAGGCTCGATTCGGTGGCCAGGGCGATGCGGTTCATCATCTCGACGGCCTCCACGGGATAGCGCCCCACGGCCGTCTCGCCGGAGAGCATGCAGGCGTCGGCCCCGTCGAGGATCGCGTTGGCCACGTCGGTCGCTTCGGCCCGCGTCGGCCGCGGCGAGTCCTGCATGCTCTCGAGCATCTGCGTCGCGATGATCACCGGCCGCTGCCATCGATGACACACCGCGATAATCCGCTTCTGCTCGATCGGCATTTGGGCCACGTCGATCTCCACGCCCAAGTCTCCGCGGGCCACCATGACGGCGTCCGCCGCGGCCACGATTTCGTCCAGCTGCGCCAGCGCCTCGCGCTTCTCGATCTTCACCACTACCCGCGCGCTGGAACGACATGATCGCAAGATCTGCTTCAACTGATGCACGTCGTCTGCGGCTCGCACAAAGCTCAGGCCGACGAAATCGACGCCCGCCTCGGCGGCCCACTGGGCATGTCGCCGGTCCGCGTCGCCGATGGTCGGCGCGCGCAAATGGGCGCCCGGCAGGTTGATGCCCTGCCGGCTGCGGATCGTTCCCCGCTGCACGACGCGCAGCCGCACGCGATCGGCCTGCTTGCCTTCGACCGCCATCGTCACCGTGCCGTCGGCCAGCATCACGCGGTCGCCCACGTCGAGCTCTTCGACCAGGCTTGGGTAGGTCGAGTCCAGCTCGTTCGGGGCCCGCGGCTCGCGGCCCGAGACGAAGAAAAACTCGCTGCCCAGCTCGCAGAAAAGCCGATCGCCCGGCACTTCGCCGAGGCGAATCTTCGGACCGGCCAGGTCGACCAGGATGGCGATCGGCTCGCCCGTTTCGTCGCTGAGCTTGCGGATTGCGTCGACGTGCTGCTGCTGCTCGTCGGGGTCGGCGTGCGCCATATTGAGCCGGAAGACGTCGACGCCGGCCCGGATCAGGTTTGCAAGTTGCTCCGGGCCGGATGACGCGGGCCCGATCGTGGCGACGATTTTCGTGCGAGAACGTTGGCGCGGATCTTGCACTGTATCCATGACGGTTTCCGGAACGTCTGCGACTCGCCACGATCCAAAAAAGTTGCTGCCAGGTAAGCCAATTGTCGCCCTGAGGGCGCAGCGAGGGAATAGCCGAAATGTGGCCGGCTTGATTCGGCACGAATTCGCCAACATACTTGCGACATCGATCGCCAATCGTCGAGGGGAGACATAGCTCGTGCCGCACCAACCGCCTGGGACCAACAGCCATGAGGCCCTGCCGAAAGGGCACAATCTTGCTGCTGCCGCCTCGGCTCGCGACAACCGTCTTCCGACGAAGGCCATCCTGGTCACGATCCTGGCGATGATCGGGGCCGTTGTGGTTGTGGCCGTGCTGCTGCAAGTATTTGTGGCGCAGCGGACGCCTGAGCTGACCGAAGCCCGGCTGGCGGCGGCCCAGGAGCTATGGCAGCAAAATGGACCCGCCAACTACGACATGGATCTCGAACTCCGCGGTGCGCAGCCCGGCATCGTCCACGTCGAGGTGCGCGACGGCAAGGTGACCGCCATGACCCGCGACGGCAACGTGCCGCCCGAACGAACGTGGGACGTTTGGTCCGTGCCCGGCCAGTTCGATACGCTCGAGCGCGAATTGGTTTTGGCCGAGGACCCGCAGCACGAGATGGACGTCGCCGCCGGCACGAAGCTGCAGCTACGAGGCGAATTCGATTCCGAGTACGGCTTCCCGCGCCGCTACCACCGTTACGCGACGGGCGGCGCCCCGGAAGTGTTTTGGCGGGTGACTCGGTTTGATCCAATCGACAGGTGAGTAGGTGAGTCGGTGAGTCGGTGAGTAAGTGCGGAGTCTTGGCCCTACTCACCTACTCACTCACTCACCTACTCACACACTCGGCACGAAGTTCACCGAGGTTGTGAGGCACATGTCCTACTGGCACGGCAAGCGAGCGGTGGTGACGGGCGGGTCGGCCGGGTTGGGTCGGGCGGTGGCCGAGGCGCTGGCGGAGCGCGGGGCGCGCGTCGCGATCGTGGCCCGGCGGCAGGCGCAGCTCGACGCGGCGGCCGAGCAGCTCCGAGCGCGTGGCGGCAACGTCTTGCCGATTGCCGCCGACGTGACGCGGCCGGACGACGTCCGCCGCATGTTGGACGCGGTGCACAGCGCTTGGGGCGGCGTGGATTTGCTGTGCAACTGCGCGGGCCGTTCGATGCGCGGCACGCTCCTGGCGACGCCTGCCGACGAGTATCGCGCTCTGTGGGAGACGAATTTCCTCTCGGCTGTGCACTGCACCCAGACATTCGCCCCAGCGCTCACCGAAAGCCGCGGCCACCTCGTGCTGATCGGCTCGCTGGCGAGCAAGGTGGCGCCCGGCTACCTGGGCGCCTACCCGGCCAGCAAGTTTCCACTGGCTGCCTTGGCGCAACAACTGCGCATGGAGATTGGCGAGGCCCCGCACGTGCTGCTCGTTTGCCCTGGCCCCATCGCACGCACGGGCGACCAGAATGAAGCAGGCCGCTATGCGCACCAGACATCGAACGTGCCGCACGGCGCCCACCGGCCCGGCGGCGGCGCCAAGCTGCGGGCCATCGATCCACATTGGCTGGCCGCGAAAATCCTCAGCGCCTGTGAATCGCGCCAGCCCGAGTTGGTCGTGCCGCGCCGGGCCCGCCTGCTGTTCGCGCTCGCAGGGCTATCGCCCCGGTTGGGCGATTGGCTCCTGCGCAAGATGACCAATTAAGAACCACGAAAAACGCGAAAGGCACGAAAAGGAAGACGGTCGTCGTCGATACTGCCACGGTTACTACAACCGGTTTCATAACTAGTGGCACCGGCTGCTAGCCGGTGCGGAGAACTGCAAAACTGCGACACAGGCCAGCGGCCTGTGCCACTGAGCCGCAAGCATCGATTGTATTTAATCGGTTCTACGAATTGTATTCTTCTTTCGTGTACTTTCGTGTTTTTCGTGGTCAATTAAACTCTTCGTGCTTTTCGTGGCCAACAAAAAAAGGACCCGGTTGGCACTGCGAGTTGCCAGCCGGGTCCTCGGATTGGGGAAGTGCACCGGTCGTTAAGCACGGCGTCATCCGTCGGACACCGAACGGATGGCGGGAGCCGCCGTGCCGGCGCTGCTCTCCCTGGTGATGTGAAACGTGCAGTATCCCGTGACGGGCTTAGGTCGCCAGACCTCGGCGACAGTTTGCTAAGATTCACAGCCGATTAGTGTTTCGATCCGGCGTTGTCATCACGCTCGCATCGCGATGGACGTAGGATGCACTCCGCGTGCCAAACTAGATCCGGCCTGCCAGCAAACTGGGCGGACCGCCCCTTTGCCGCCATAAAGCGGCAATCCACAATCCAAAATCCAAAATCCGCAATCTGCGTCCCTGCAGCAGGCCCTTCCCCAGCCCTTGTAAGAATTACAGGGGAACGGTCCAGAACCCCAGAGAAAAGCGCAAATCTGTAGGGAACGCCCTCCGCGGCGTTCCGTATTGCAGGCGGAACGGCACAGAGGCCGAGGCGGAACGGCACAGAGGCCGTTCCCTACAGGGGCGGCCCCGGCCCGATCCGCCGTTGTCGGCTCCGCCGGGCGGTGCTAGTATCCGCCCTGCTCCTCGGATTCTCCTCTGGTGTCGTTCCCTTTCTCGCACGCACGAGGCACGCCCGTGCTCCTGCCGCCGAGCCCCAGTTGCCTGCGCCAGCCGCGCTGGTTTACCGCCCTGTCGCCAGGCCGCGTAACGACGTCGGCCGGGCTCGCGGCGGCGATCCTGTTTGCCAGTTGTGCCGGATGCGCCACCTTTGGCCGGCGCGGTCCGACCGCCGAGAAGAACGCCGCTTGCCGCGAGTTCTCGCGCCAGGGCATCACGGCCATGGAGCGCGGCCAATGGCAGCAGGCCGAAACGCTGCTGCAGCAGGCGATCGATGCCTCGCCGGTGGATGCCGAGGCCCACCGCGCGATGGCCGAGGTGCTCTGGCATCGCGGAGCCGCGGCGCAAGCCCGGGAGCACGTGGCGACCGCCGTCGGCTCGCGACCAGACGACGCCCGGCTGGCAGTTCGGGCCGGCGAGATGGCGCTCGCCACCGGCGAGCCCACCGCCGCGATGAGGCACGCCGAGCATGCGATCCGGCTCGATCCGCAGCTTGCCCCCGCGTGGGCGGTGCGGGGACGCGTATTCTGGCAGTTGCAGCAGCCGGACCGCGCCATGGCCGATTTGCAGCGGGCGCTGGAATTCGCGCCCGACAGCTCCGACGTACTGCTCGACCTGGCCGTAATGTATCGCGATCGAGGGCAACCCGCCCGTTGCCTAACCACGCTCCACCATTTGCACGACACCTACCCGCCGGGCGAGGAGCCCCAGGGCGTCCTCGTGCTCGAAGGTCTTACGCTGCTGGATTTGGGCCGTCCGCAGCAGGCGTGCGAGCCGCTGCTGGCCGCCTCGCAGCGCGGGCCCACTAGTGCGGAGGTTCTCTATTACCTGGCCCGGGCGCAATTCGATACAGGCCGCTACTCCGACGCCACCGCGGCCGTTCAGCAGGCGCTGGCGATCGACGCCTCGCACCAGGCCAGCCGGCAGCTGCTGGCCCAGTTAGCGGCGCACACGCCGCCGGAGGAACCGCAGCGCCGGTAGTGACGTAAGCAAGACGGGGAGAAGGCAAGAAGGGAAGATACACGTTCCATCCGTATCTCCTTGTGTCGCCGGGGGGGGGGGGGGGGGGGGGGGGGGGGGGGGGGGGGGGGGGGGGGGGGGGGGGGGGGGGGGGGGGGGGG
>CAZHIV010000352.1:0-3643 GCA_964532675.1 uncultured Planctomycetaceae bacterium | reverse complement strand
ACAGCATGTTCAGCTTGTGCGCCGCGTATTCCGCCGGCACCTGCGGGCTGACGTACGCGTCGATCTTGATCGTCTTCACGTCGTCGTTTTTGTCCAGCTCCTTTACCAGCCGCACCGTGCGCGGCGAGAGCGAGTTGAGGTTTTCGCTCGTGATGTCGGCGCGCAGCACGTTGTGGTTCGACACGAAAATATTCAGTCCTACCGCCAGCGCCACGAGCCCCAGCGCCCGCGCCAGGTAGTGCGCCCACATCGACTCGTCCTCTTCCCGGCCGCCCCAGTGCCGCCGGCCGATGAGCACCATGCTCACGTACAGCATCACCACCGCGATCATCACGAAATAGCTGATCCCGGAAAGGCTGATCACCCCGCGTCGAAAATCGCCGAACTGCTCCATCGCGCTCCAGCGTTTGATCGCCTGCGCGAGCTGCGGGTTCTTGATGATCCAGTCTGCCACGCCGAACATTGCCAGCGGAAGATTGAAGATCATCCCCAGGATGAAACCCACCGTCAGGTTGCTCGTGAGGAACGAGGCCACCATGCCGATCGAAAGCATCGCCAGCCCGATGAACCAGTAGCCTACATAGGTGCCGACGAACAGCCCGCCGTCCGGCGTTCCCAGCCCGTAGCTGAACACCAGGTAGATCGAGAACATCGAGAACAGCATCGCGACGGTGTAAATCGCCACCGCGGCCAGGTACTTGCCGAACACCACGTCCACGTCGCTGGCCGGCAGCGTGAGCAGCAGCTCATCGGTATGCAGCCGGCGCTCCTCCGCCCAGATGCTCATCGTGATTGCCGGGATGTACACCAGCAGGATGAAGGGCAGCCACCTGTTGAGCTGGTCCAGGTTGGCCAGGTTATTGCTGAAAAAATCGGGCGGCCAGAACGCGGCCAGCGCGCTGAGCACCACGAATACGCAGATGAACACGTATCCGGTCGGGTTCGAAAAGTAACTGACGAAGTCGCGGCGAAAGATCGCCTGCAGCACGGTCCAGTTCATGGGGAGGGGTCAGGGGTCAGGGGTCAGGGCTTGTTAGCGTCGGCGGCCACGCCGAGTCGCCTCCATTAATCTCTCAACTTCCAATCCCGCACTCACAAATGCTCGGCCAGCGACAGTTGACGGAACCGCTCGTCGAGGTTCTTCTCCTCCGCCGTCAAGTCGCCCGGCGTACCGTCGAACACTAGCCGGCCCTCATTGATAAAAATGACGCGGTTGCACATCGCCTCGACCTCCTGCAGGATGTGCGTCGACAACAGGATCGTCTTTGTCTCGCCCAGCCGGCGAATCGTGTCGCGAACTTCGCGAATCTGGTTCGGATCGAGCCCCGCCGTGGGCTCGTCGAGGATCAGAACATCCGGCTCGTGCAACAGCACCTGGGCCATGCCCACCCGCTGCCGAAAGCCCTTCGACAGCTTGCCGATCGGCTTGCCGATCACGCTGCCTAGGTTGCAAAGATCGACGACCGCGTCCAGCCGTTCCTCGATTTGGTCGCCGCTCATCCCCCGCGCCTTGCCGAAGAACTTCAGCAAGCTGCGCGGCGTCATTTCCGGATAAAGCGGCCCGTTCTCCGGCAGGTAGCCCAGATGCTCCGCGCCCTCCAGACGGTCGGTGGCCATGTTGTAGCCGGCGATGCGGGCCGTGCCGGACGACGGCGCGAGGTAGCCGGTGAGCAGCTTCATGGTCGTGCTCTTGCCCGCCCCGTTGGGCCCCAAAAAGGCGGCCACTTCGCACCGATTGATCGCGAACGTGATTTCGCGGCAGGCCGCGAAGTCTCCGTAGAATTTCGACAGGTCGTCGGCCTCGATCATCGCCGCGCGGCCGTCGCCGTCGGACGCACCAGGCTTCTGAGTCGTGGCGGCCGGCCGATCGGTGGTTGCTGAGGTCATAATCGTCTGCGGTCCGTTGGTGGAAACACTGCTGGAGCGCCGAGTGGGAGGAGCGCGATATCGCCCCGTATTCACTGGCCAGGGTGGGCAAAAGGCAGGGAGACGCCGGCCACCGATACGGCAGGAGGGAACCGATTGGGGGACGGCGACATCTCCGCCGCGTCGCCCCCCATTGGTAGAAGGGTAATCGTTCGCCCCGGCGGATGTCTATACCCGCTTACGTCCCCGCGCGCGGCCCGGTTCGCTTTGGCGGGCCAGTTTTTCCCGCGAAATCCAGAACTTTCCGCGACAGCCGCCGGTTCACTCACCGCGGCGGACCGTCAAATGTCGCCGCCAGTGCGCATCGTCTGTCTCCGGGAAATCCGTCCGCAGATGCACGCCCCGCGACTCTTCCCGCGCCAGCGCCGTGTCGACCATCAGGCTGGCGACCGTGAGCATATTCTGCAACTCCCATCCATCGGGCCCCATCAGTTGCCACGACAGCGCGTACCCGCACCAGCGACGAATCGATTCGGCCGCCTCGTTGAGCTTCGTGCCGTTTCGTCGCACCCCGGCCGACCGCCACAACAGGCTCTTCAGCGAGTTGCGGATATCCACCAGATCGAGCGGCTCGCTGTGCGGCTCCAGCGGCGCGTTCTCCAAGGCGAGCGCGCGATATGAATCGGTCTCTTCGAGCGCCGCCGCCGAAGCGCCTTCGCCCGCGCGGGCGCCGTAAACCAGCCCTTCCAGCAGGCTGTTCGAGGCCAGCCGATTTGCCCCGTGCAGCCCGCTGCTGGTCACTTCGCCCGCCGCCCACAAGTCGGGCAGCGTCGTGCGGGCATTCGTATCGACCGTCACGCCGCCGATCATGTAATGCGCCCCGGGCCGAACCGGGATCGGGTCCGTCGCGACGTCGATGCCGAACTCGGCGCACGTCCGCGCGATGCCGGGAAACCGCTTCCGCACCTGCTCGGCATCCAAGTGGCTCAAATCGAGAAACACGCTCGGATGCCGCGTCTTTTCCATCTCCGATACGATCGCCCGGCTCACCACGTCGCGCGGCGCCAGCTCGGCCCGCTCGTCGTAGTCCGGCATGAATCGCCGGCCGCTCGCGTCGACCAGTCGGGCGCCTTCGCCGCGCATCGCCTCGGTGATGAGGCTGCGGCTGCCGCCGGCGATATACAGCACCGTGGGGTGGAACTGCATGAACTCCATGTCTCGCAATTCGGCCCCGGCCCGATACGCGATCGCATAGCCGTCGCCGGTGGCAACTTCCGGATTGGTCGTCTCGCGAAAGATCTGGCCCGTGCCGCCCGTGCAAAGAATCGTTTGCTTGGCCCAAACGAACGTCCGGCCATGATGCGCGTGCCACACGAGCGCCCCGCGGCAACGGCCCTCGTGCGCCAGGAGGTCGATCGTGAACGTGTTGGGCCAGATGTCGGCGTCGAGCTTCGAGCGGGCCTGCCCGATCATTGCCCGCATCACTTCGTGCCCCGTCGCATCGCCCAGCGCGTGGACGATCCGCCGATGGCTGTGGCCCCCTTCTCTACCCAGAGCGAGCTCGCCTTTTTCGGTGTCGAAGTTCGTCCCCCAATCGATCAGCTCGCGAATGTGCCGCGGCGCTTCGCTGACGACCATCTCCACCACGTCGCGGTCGCACAGGTTCGCCCCGGCCGAGAGCGTATCCTCCACGTGGCTGGCAAAATTGTCCTCCGGGTCGAGAACACTGGCGATTCCCCCCTGGGCAAACGCGCTGGAGGACTGTTCCATCGCGTCC
>CAZHIV010000351.1:0-4406 GCA_964532675.1 uncultured Planctomycetaceae bacterium | reverse complement strand
AGCCGCGGGGCGCTAGCCCCCGGTTCTGAAACCGGTTCTAGTACCCTGGGGCGTTCTCTCGGCAGCGCCGCGTTGCGTGCCGATCACCGCTCCGCACGCTGATTCTGCGCGCCCGGCTTGTGGCACGGGCGCGTCGCGCGTTCCGGCCGCGCCCGCGCGCGGCGTCCGTGAAACGGCAACGCGGCGGCATCCGTTACGGTCAGGTCCCTCGAAGTCGATTGGCGGTTGCGGAACAACCGCTGCTCTTTATAATCGGTGGTTCTACCGGCATGCGGCGGCGGCGTTGCCGATCCGATGTCGCGCTCTGGCGTGGGCGCACCGATTCCTCTAGCCATCCAAGGGACGCTCGGCCTGCAATGATTAATGGAATCAAGGCGGTTTGGCCCTGGATGGGGAATATCGTCGAGGCGGTATACACGGTTGCTCACGGAATGTGGGTGACGTTCCGCACCTGGATTAAAACGTATCGCCCCGAGCGCAAGGCGTTCACCGAGCACTTCGAGTATCCCGAATTGCCGGTGCCGGTGGCGGGCCGATATCGCGGCTTCCACCGCTTCGATCTGACCACCTGCATCGCTTGCGACCAGTGTGCGAAGGCCTGCCCCGTCGATTGCATTTACATCGGCAAGGAAAAGGTCGAGGGCGGCAAGGGCTTCAAGATCACCGGCTATACGATCGACTACACGAAGTGCATGTTCTGTGCGCTGTGCGTCGAGCCGTGCCCGGTAGACTGCATCTTCATGGGCGCCACGCACGACCTGAGCTGCTACAGCCGCGACGGCTGCATCGTCGATTTTTCGCGGATGCCACTGGACGTCGCCTGGGGCCGCTCGACCCTGAACCCCACGGCCGTGGCCGATTGCAAGGTGATTGTCGAGCCGGTGCACGGCGGACCAAACGAATAGGAGCTATTAGCCGTTAGCCTTTAGCTGTTAGCTAAAAGCTAATAGCTAACAGCTAAGAGCTATCAATCATGGCCACACCCACCGCCATCGCCGCGTATGTCGCCCTGTTCGTGCTGACGGGCTTTTTGTTCCTGTTCGCGAATCTGCTGTTGGGTTGGCTCGTGCGGCCGCGGCTGCCGAACGCGGAGAAGCTGGAAGTTTACGAATGCGGCGAGCCGACGATCGGCTCGAGCTTCGTGCAGTTCGACTTGCGGTTTTACGTCGTGGCGCTGCTGTTCATCATCTTCGACGTCGAGGTGGCGTTTTTCTTCCCCTGGGCGGCTGTGTTCGGCAAAGCAACCCAGCTCGCGGCCGCGGATGCGCCGGTGATGGCGGCCGACATGGACCCGGCTGCGGCAGCCGATCAGCTTTCGCCGTTCGCCGCTGCACAACTTCGTGAATTGGGGCTGAGCGAGCAGGCGGCCGCGGTTGCCGGCGGCGACGGCGGCGCGTCGATTCGAGAAACGGCCGACTTGCTGGCGCGGACTTCGATGGCGGACATTGGCGTCTTTTTCGGCGTGATCTTGGTCGGATTTGCCTACGTGTGGAAGCGAGGCGATTTGGATTGGGTGCGGGCCCTTACCCGGCAGAACGTCCAGCCGACGCACCGCGGGCCGCCGTCGCGAGCCGTGGAGCCGAGCCAATCGATCCTGACGGCCTGACGTTGTTCGCGTCGGCCGCCAGGCCAAATTTTTGGGCACGGTGTATCAACCAGAACGATCGTGCCGGGCGGCAATCATAAAACCGCGATTGAGACATCCCAATGGCCGGTCCTACTCTTGTCGATCAACTGAAGGCGAAGTTCGGCGACGCGATTTCCGGCGCGAACTTGGAGAATATCGATCCGTGGATCGAAGTCACGCCCGGCGGGATCGTTGACGTCTGCCGTTACTTGCGGGACGAGCCCAGCCTGGCGTTCGATTACCTGAACTGCATCACGGGCGTCGATTACCTGCACACGGACGAAAAGAAGGCCGCCAAGGCCGAGTGGCAGCCGCACACCGAGGTCGTCTACCACCTCTTCAGCATGAAGCACAAGCACAGCCTGGTGCTGAAGGTGATCCTGCCGCGCTGGAAAAACGACCAGCCGGGCGAGCTGCCGGAAGTGCCCAGCGTTGCCGGCATCTGGAGCACGGCCGACTGGCACGAGCGCGAGGTATACGACCTATCCGGCGTCTCCTTTACCGGCCACCCAAACCTGCGGCGCATCTTGTGCCCGGAAGATTGGCTCGGCCATCCGCTGCGCAAGGATTATGAGATGCCGCTGGAGTACCACGGGATTCGCGGGAGATAGTCCGTTGTCCGTTGTCCGTTGCAGGGGACTAAATCGTGGCCAGAACGAACTTCGAGAATCTTGACGTTTATCGACTTGCCGAGGCGTTGGCCGATGATGTTTGGCGAATTGTCGTCGCCTGGCCGCAATTCGCAAAGGACACGGTTGGGAAGCAGTTGGTGCGGGCAGCCGATAGCATTGGAGCGAACATCGCTGAAGGAGCTGGTCGCCGGGCGTACCAAGACAATCGGCGTTACGTGCGAATCGCGAGAGGATCGCTACAAGAAACGCAGCATTGGTTGCGAAGGGCTTTTGACCGTGACTTGTTGAAGCACACCGACGTCGAGCGCCTCAAACCGATCGTCGACGAACTTTCACCGCGGCTAATGCCTATATGAAGTCCATCGGCCCGGCGCGTACCGCGGAACAGTCCACGGACAACTGACAACGGACAACTGACAACGGACCACGGACCACGGACAACTGACCAATGGCAACCGTAGAAGACCCCCGCATCATCGAGTTCGACGTCCGCACGGACGAAATGCTGGTCAACATGGGGCCGCAGCATCCCAGCACGCACGGCGTGTTGCGGCTCGTGCTGCGGACCGACGGCGAGATCGTTTCGGAGGTCGTGCCGCACATCGGGTACTTGCACCGCTGCGCGGAAAAGATCGGCGAGAACCTCACGCCGCGGCAATGGATTCCGTACACCGACCGCATGGATTACCTGGCCGCGATGAACATGAATCTCGGCTGGGCGCTGGCCGTGGAAAAACTCATCAACTATCGCGTGCCGGAGCGCGGCCGGCATTTGCGGGTGCTGATCGCCGAGCTTGGCCGCGTCGCCAGCCACCTCGTCGGCATGGGCGCCTACGGCCTCGATTTAGGCTCGTTCAGCCCGTTTTTATACGCTTTCCGCGAACGGGAGAAGATCCTGGACCTGTTCGAAGAGGCCTGCGGCGCCCGGCTCACCTACAGCTACCTCACTCCCGGCGGCGCGACGGCCGACCTGCCCCGCGGCTGGCTGCAGAAATGCGAGGCCTTTCTCGATCAGTTCATGCCGATCATCGACGAGTATCACGCGCTGCTCACGACCAACGCGATCTTCGTGAAGCGCACCGCCGGCATCGGCCTGATGTCGGCCGAGATGGCGATCGACTTCGGCACGAGCGGACCCGTGCTGCGCGGCAGCGGCGTCGACCACGACATGCGCCGCGACGGTGAAGAGATTTATACGTCGATGTACGAGGGCTACGCGTTCGAGGTGGTCTGCCAGCGCGACGGCCACTACCCCCGCGACCACGACTACCCGAGCGTGCCTCGCGAGGCGGTGCTGGGCGACTGTTGGCACCGGTTCTATGTGCGAATGCTGGAGGTGGTGCAAAGCGTCGACCTGTGCCGGCAGGCGATCGACCGCTACAGCATGTCCTCGGGCAGCCACGGCGAGCCGATCAAGCTGGCCCAGAAGCTGCCCAAGGGGGAGTGTTACCTGGAAACCGAGTGCCCGAAGGGGCAGATGGGCTTTTACGTGGTCAGCAATGGTGAGGCCATACCCTGGCGGGCGCGGGCGCGGAGCAGCAGCTTCTCCAACCTCTCGGTCACCAACGCCCTGTGCCGCGGCTGCCTGATCGCCGACGTGCCGGCGATCGTCGGCTCGCTCGACGTCGTGATGGGAGAGATCGACCGGTAGGAGAGCGGCGTTTCGCGAAGACGCAAGCGGTTGGCGGCGCAGTCCGCTTTGTTGTCCGCTTGCGTCTTCGCGAGCATCCAAAAACAAGGAACAACCCATGCCCACTCCGCGCCCGATGATCATCGCGCATCATTTGATTTGGACGTTGTACGGGCATTGGTTGGGAAACGACCCACGCGGAAGCGGGTCCGTCGAGCTATACGACGAGAAGTTCGCTACGCTGGGACCAATTTTCCACGGGCGAAAACCGAAGCACTTGCAGCCGAGTCGCGGGGAGTTGAGGGCATTTCACCAGAAGGCGGAGCCATTGTTGAATTTCCCGCGGTTTTGGGTTGATGATGCGAAGAGGCAAGCTATCGGCAATGCGTTTGCAGAGGTCGTCCGTCAGAAAGGCTATACCGTTTGGGCATTTGCGATCCTCTCGAACCACGCGCACATGGTCATTCGGCGTCATCGCGATGACGCCCTGGCGATGTGGCATGCGTTCGCCGATGCC
>CAZHIV010000350.1:0-2903 GCA_964532675.1 uncultured Planctomycetaceae bacterium | reverse complement strand
CCGCGGCGCAGGGTATCTCAGGCCGCGGCCGACGGTGTCGTACGCCTTCGGCTCAGGGCGCCTCTTCGCCGGGCCTAGGCCAGGCAGGAGTGGGAGCCGGTTCGGGCATCGGCAGCTCCTCGCCAGGGAAGATTTCCTGTTCCGGACCGGACGGATACCATTCGCCGCCCGACACGTCGCCGCAGCAGCCTGTGTCGCAGCAACCCGTATTGCAGCAGCAGCCGTGCCCGGCGCGGCGGCCCAAGAGAATCTCGACACCGAAGTAGCAGAAGAAGTCCGGCGTGCCGTCGTCGTTGCGGAAGCTGCGCCCGGCCGAGCCCAGGATTTTGAATCGGCTCCTCACCGGGTACCTGAAGCCAAGGTTGAAGAACGGATTGTCCGGTTGATCGTCGCCGTTGTAAATGAAAGTGCCGACTTCGCCGAGGAGCTCGATTCGGCGCGCCAATTCGCGGCCCATCGACATGCCCATTTTCCACCCGTCGCTGGCGTCGCCGGAGCCGAAGAAGTAGCCGATTTCATAGTTGATCCAGGCTTTGTTGCAGCAGAAGTGCTTCGAAAACTCAAACGGAACCAGCAACTGCGTCTGCCCGAGGCCCAGCTCGCGGTCCTCGTCGGCGGTGGGGCTGGTGAGTTGCGGAAAGAACGAGACGTCCCAGCCACGTTTCCCCTCGAGGAAGCGGTACTTGTAACCGATCAACAGATCGCTCACGCCGGTGGCGCTGCCGCCGTCCGTGGGGTCATTGGTGATGACCGAGAACTCGAAGCGGAGCTCGTCCCTGTCCGAAAAGCCACGATTGACTTGGAAGAACGGCGCCTCGACCTCGGTGCCCTCGCTGCTGTGCTCGGCACGGGCGCCGAAGTGGAGGTCCCAGACGCCGGCGCCAGGGGTCGAGGTGTCGTCGGTTATGAGCGGCAGCTCGCCACCGAAGACCAGTCCGCCGTAAAGGCAGTAACCAGCGATAAGCAGAACGCGAAGGCGAATGGCAAGCTTTGCGTGCATGGCAAACTCTGCGCAATGAGTAGGACAGTGATAAAAGGATTGTTCCTCCATTTCTTCGGCCGACGCGCGGACCGGCTTGGACGGCATAATGCGTCGAAACGGCAGAATTGGTACAACCGGTGTTAAAGAGTAACACTGGTAGGGATTTTGCGGCCGGACGGGGCCTGGCGATGGCAGCACTGGGAGCAGAATTCGCAGCTCACAGCGGGACAGGTTCCCTGTTTGCCTATTGCTGCCGCTGCGATGAGCGGCTGCAGCCCGTAGGTCAGGCTGTGCCTGACGTCCGAAACCGCCAGGAGTGGCCGCGTCAGGCACAGCCTGACCTACAGGGCTCAGTTCATCGAGGGGTCGGGCGGCATGTGGTCCTGGTCGACGTCCGGCACCATGATCTCCAGGCCGATCCGCTGCGTGACGGTCTTCCAGATCGTTTCGTAATCGGCGAACACGTCCTCGAGGCTGGCCCGGGTCGACAGCCAGCCGCCGGCCTCCATCTCGCCTTCCAATTGCCCGCTGCCCCAGCCGGCGTGCCCGCTGTAGAGCCGCACGCTCGCCTCCTTGCGGACAATCACGTCCAGGGCGTCCTTGTGCGTGGCCACGTGCAGGCCCGGCAGCACCTCGTGCTGAGAGAATTCCTCGATCGTGTGCAGCGCCACGAGGGGGCCCGGCACCGGCCCGCCGATGAAGATGAAGTCGTCCCGCTCGCACGGATCGTTGCCGATCATCTCCCAGACTTCGCGGACCGTTTTGTCCGACGGCCGGTTGATCACCACGCCCATCGCTCCCTCCGGGTTGTGGTGGATCATCAGCACCACCGAACGCGCGAAATTCGGATCGCGCAGGTAGCGCGAGGCGACGAGACAATGCCCGGTAAGGAATTTATCGGCCATGGTCGAATTTTAACCCCGGCCAACCAGAAAAGAAAGCAAGCACGCCAACACCGCCGTTCCTTCGACAATAAATCCGCGACCGCTGGTCGCGTCCCGTGCAATGCTATTGAGAATTGCTGCGACCTTTCACGCGCCACGCCGCTACCGCGACCACCGGTCGCGGCTTTATGTGGCCCGCTGCCGGGTGATTTCGATCGCTTTGAGAAGGCCGCGGGCCTTGTTGAGCGTTTCTTCATATTCGCGCTCGGGCACGCTGTCGGCGACGATGCCGGCGCCGGCTTGGACGTAGGCCGTATCGTTTTGGATGACGATCGTGCGCAGGGCGATGCACGTATCCATGTTGCCGGCGAAGTCGATGTAGCCCACGGCGCCGGCGTACGGGCCGCGGCGGTGCGGCTCCAGCTCGTCGATGATCTGCATCGCCCGCACCTTCGGCGCGCCGGAAACCGTGCCCGCCGGCAGGCAAGCCGCCAGCGCATCGAAGGCGTCGCAGCCCTCTTTCAGTTCGCCGGTGACGTTCGACGTAATGTGCATCACGTGGCTGTAGCGCTCGATGACCATCACGTCGGAAATCTCCACCGAGCCATACTGGGCAACGCGGCCGACGTCGTTGCGGCCCAGGTCGACGAGCATCACGTGTTCGGCCCGCTCCTTGGGGTCGGCCAGCAGTTCCTCGGCCAGCCGCTGGTCTTCTTCTTCCGTGCGCCCGCGCCGCCGCGTGCCGGCCAGCGGGCGGACCGTCACCTTGCCATCGACCACGCGGACCATGATCTCCGGCGAGCTGCCGACCAGCGTGCACTGCGGCGTGCGCAGAAAGAACATGAACGGGCTGGGGTTCACCACCCGCAGCGTGCGGTACAGCTCAAACGGCGGCTGATCGAAGTCGACCTCCAATCGCTGGCTGATGACCACTTGAAAGATGTCGCCCGCGCGAATGTACTCGACGCACTTCTCGACGGCCGCCTCAAACTGCCGCTGCGATGTGTTAGATCGAAAGTCGACCGTTGGCTGGCCCT
>CAZHIV010000349.1:0-4505 GCA_964532675.1 uncultured Planctomycetaceae bacterium | reverse complement strand
GGCGTGATGGGCGACGCCCGCACGTACGATGACGCAATCGCCGTCCGCTGCGTCACCACCGACGACTTCATGACCGCCGACTGGACCCACCTGCCGCACGAGCTGCTGGCCCGCATCTCGACGCGGATCATCAATGAAGTGAAGGGAGTGAACCGGGTGGTGTACGACATCTCGTCGAAGCCGCCGGCGACGATTGAGTGGGAATAGGGATGTGTGATGTGTGATGTGTGATAGAAGATGTTTGGAATGCGCCCGTCAAGCTCCTTAAAAATGAGAGGTGTTTCGATGAATCGACAGGAAATGGTTCAGCGAACTAAGAAACTTGCCTTGCGTATTATCCGTCTGGTGTCGAAACTGCCCAACAGTGACGTAAGTCGTGTGATTGGGTGTCAGTTGCTTCGATCCGGCACGTCAGTCGGGGCAAATTATCGCGAAGCAGCTCGGTCCGCTACAAAGAAGCATTTTACGTCGATCATGGTAACCGCTTTGCGCGAGGCGGATGAGACGCTGTATTGGCTGGAATTGCTCGCGGAATCGAACACGGTGAAGCCGAACCTGCTATCTGACTTGATCGACGAATGTAACCAGCTAGTGGCTATACTCAGCGCTAGCGTCAAGAAAGCTCGCAGGCCTGCCGAACGCACCGCGTAAGGCGATCTGCCATCTTCTATCTCACATCATACATCTCACATTTCACATGTCGCAGAAATACATCTTCCAAATGGCGTCGCTGACCAAGAAGATCGCTCAGCGCGAGGTGCTCAAGGATATTTGGCTGGCGTTCTACCCGGGCGCGAAGATCGGCGTGTTGGGACGCAACGGCTCCGGCAAGAGCACGCTGCTGCGGATCATGGCGGGGAAGGACAAGAACTTCGACGGCGAGGCGCGGCTCACCGACGGGTTTACCGTGGGCATCCTGGAGCAGGAGCCGCAGCTCAATCCGGAAAAGGACGTGTTCGGCAACGTCGAAGAGGCCGTCGCGTCGACGCGGGCCCTGTTGACGGAGTTCGAGCAGCTTTCGGAGAAGCTGGCCGACGTGACTGATCCCGACGAGATGGAAAAGCTGCTCGAGCGGCAGGCGAAGGTGCAGGATAAGATCGACGCCGTGAACGCCTGGGAGCTCGATCGGCAGGTGGAAGTCGCGATGAGCGCGATGAACTTGCCGCCGGGCGACGCCGAGGTGACGAAGCTCTCCGGCGGCGAGCGACGGCGCGTCGGGCTTTGCAAGATTCTGCTGGAGCGGCCCGACCTCTTGCTGCTCGATGAGCCGACCAACCACCTTGATGCCGAGAGCGTCGCCTGGCTGGAACGGCACCTGGAGGAGTACCCGGGCACCGTGGTGGCCGTCACCCACGACCGCTACTTCCTGGACATCGTCGCCCAGTGGATTCTGGAGCTGGACCGCGGCCAGGGTTACCCCTTCGAAGGCAACTACACCGCCTGGATGGAACAGAAGAAGAAGCGGCTGGAGGTCGAGGAGAAGCAGGCCTCGGCCCGGCAACGCAGCTTGGCGCGCGAGCTGGAATGGGTCCGCATGGCGCCCCGCGCCCGCCAGGCCAAGAGCAAGGCCCGCATCAAGGCCTACGACGCGATGGCCGCCGAGCAGTTCCAGGACCGGCCGGACGAGCTGGAAATCCAAATCCCGCCTGGCCCGCGTCTGGGCGACATGGTCATCGAGGCGGTGAACCTCGGCAAGGCCTACGGCGATCGGCTGCTGTTCGAGAATGTGAACTTCCGCCTGCCGCCGGGCGGTATCGTGGGCATCATCGGCCCCAACGGCGCGGGCAAAACCACGCTGCTGCGGATGCTCATGGGCCAGGAACAACCCGACGAGGGCGAGCTGAAGATCGGTCCCACAGTGGAGCTCGGCTACGTCGACCAGAGCCGCGACGATCTGGTGGCCGACCACTCGGTGTACGAGGAGATTTCCGGCGGGCACGACACGCTGGAAATGGGCGGCCGCTCGATGAACGCCCGGGCGTACGTCTCGCGGTTCAACTTCACGGGCCCCGACCAGCAAAAAAAGGTCGGCGTCCTTTCGGGCGGCGAGCGGAACCGCGTCCATCTGGCCAAGCTGTTGCGGCGGGGCTCGAACGTGCTGCTCCTGGACGAGCCGACCAACGACCTCGACGTCGACACGCTGCGGGCGCTGGAGGAAGCGGTCGCCAACTTTGCCGGCTGTGCCGTCGTCGTGAGCCACGACCGCTGGTTCCTCGACCGCCTGGCGACGCACATTCTCGCGTTCGAGGGGGACGGCTACGTCCACTGGTGCGAGGGCAACTTCCAAATCTACGAAGAGCAGCGCCGCGAGCGGCTCGGCGAAAGCGCTGACGAGCCGAAGCGTTTCCGGTATAAAAAACTCCAGCACGGTTAGGAATCTCACGCTGAGGCGCGGAGGTCGCAAAGGCACCACTAGTTGAGGGTGAGGGGGTGTCTTAAGATTCTCTGCGTCCCCTGCGCCTCTGCGTGAGATTGAGTTTTGGACCAGCACTTTGTTTTTTGATGTGAGGAGAACGGAACGTCATGCCTGGTGTCACGCGCGTAGGAGCCACGAAACAATACTCGGACAACTGGGACAACATATTCGGCGGCAAGGGCCGCCCGTCGAAAGCGAAAGCGGCCTCCAAGCCGGCGCGGAAATCGACGAAGACCAAGAAGAGCGCCAAGCGCGGCACCAAGAAGCCCGCGAAAAAAGGCGGCAAGTCCAGGCGGTGAACTGCTGCTCTACAGCAGCTTGAAACGGCAGTAGCGCGTGTCGTGGCCAATAGAGGGACCGCTATGTGGTCCGGACCCGGAGGGCGTAAGCCCTCCGGCTATTGATGAGGCATTTTCCCGCCCCGGCTTGCTTGCCCCAGGGCAGGCCACCGCTATCATTGTCATCGGTTGCCCGATTTCGGCCCGAAAGTTTGCCGACTGCGCGAGAATTTCATCAAATCGCCGTAGCGGCGTGCCGAATTGGCAATTAAAGTGTGGTGCTCTCACCTGCCGCGGCGGCCTCAGGCCGGGCGTGGTCTCGTTTGGCGGCGAGTAGCGTCGCCATCCCTCGTTGCAACCAACCGGGTTCGTTTTGTTTCCACGTTTTTCGGAGTGACGACAATGAAAACTTTTCAAGCTACATGGGAGGACGAAGAGAATAACCGGCGTGTCGAGCTGGAGGTGAACCACCAGCTCGACGCCTCGCAGGTGAACATCGGCGACGTCACTCCCACGCGCGTTACGTTCCTCTGTCCCGCGAGCGGCTCGCCGCTGCGTTCGATCGGCGTTTGGACGAACGCCGGCCGCCGCGTGCTCGCTCGGCAGATCGAGGCGGCCGGCCGGCTGGCCACGCTGTCGCAAGAGATCGCGGCAGGCCAGCTCGTCGAAATCAAGCATCCGTCGCCGAAGGTGGTGCCGACGACGACGCCCGTCCTGCAGGCCTGACGCCCCACGGGCACACGGCAAAACGAAATCGCCCGTCTTTCGGAAGGCGGGCGATTTTTATGCGCGGGCCAGGAACTTTCCCGTCCGCGTATCCACGCGGATCGTCTCGCCCTCTTTGAGATACTCGGGCACCTGCACGACCAGCCCCGTTTCGAGCGTCGCCGGCTTGGTGCGCGACGTGGCCGAGTCGCCCCGCACGGCCGGGTCGCACTGGGTGATCTTCAAATCGACGGCCGCCGGCAGTTGCACGCCGACGCACTGATCGTTGTAGATCAGCACCAGCATTCCCTGCAAATCCTCGGTGATGTACTGCAGCTCGTCGGCAACCTCGTCGCGAGGCAGCGAGTATTGGTTGTAATCGCCGGTGTCGAGAAAATGGGCCGCCTCGGCGTCGGCGTACATGAACGTCACTTCGCCGCGGTGGAAATCGGCATCATCCAGCCCCTCGGTGCCTTTGAGCGTGATGTCGGCCTTCTGCTTGGTCACGAGATTGCGGGCTCGAAACTTGTAAAGTGTCGCCCCGCCGCGCGCCGAGGGCGATTGCACGCTGACGCTTTCGATCATGTGCGGCGCGTCGTTGTGATTGACGACCGCGCCGGGCTTGATATCCTTCGCGAGCATGTTGTGGTCGAGAGTTGAGGGTCGATGGTTGAGAGCCAGAAGTATAGCGATCCACGCTTGCGCACGCTGCGCGGCTTCTGCCGACCCTCAACCCTCGACACTCAACCCTCAACCAACTACGACAGAATCGCCCCCGAGGCTGGGTCAATCGGCAGGCCGCCGGTGAGCTTGGCCAGGGCGTCGACGACGTTGAGCAGGCTGGCGGGATCGAGCGCGCCGGTCTCCCAGTCCTCGTCGTCCTCATCGCCGCCCCAGCCGTCGTGCTGGACTCGTTCGAAGAGCATGACATCGAGCCGGGCGTCCGCCTTGAGCATTTGCTGAAGCTGGCGGGAGTCGAGCTCGCCTTTTAGCTGCTTCGCCAGGCCGGCGCTCTGCTCGGCAACGGCGTCGCCCGTTTCGTAGCTGATTTCCAGCGCGGCGTTATCCTGAGGCGCCTGGACGAGGACCGATTCGAACATCCCGTC
>CAZHIV010000348.1:0-9381 GCA_964532675.1 uncultured Planctomycetaceae bacterium | reverse complement strand
CAGTCGGTGTTAGAAAGCGGATTTGGAGGCAGACGAGACGGGGAGAGGGGGAGACAAGGAGACTCGTTGACACACCTCGTTCTCCGCATCTCCCCCTCTCCCTGTCTCTTTAATCTTCCCCTCTCGCTCCTACGTGCGGAGGCGTTCCAGTTCTTGCAGCCGCGCCGCCAGCCGCTCCTCGTCTGGCAGTTCGCCAGTTTCGCGGCGGCTTTGGAAATCGAGCTCGAACTCTTCCAACTGCTCGCGTACCGCGGCCAACTGCGCCGGGCCGAGCCGGTCGATGAACAGCGTGCCGTCGAGGTGGTCGGTCTCGTGCTGCAGGATGCGGGCCATCAGGCCTTCCGCTTCCAACCGGATCTCGTTGCCCGCCAAATCGTAAGCTTCCACCTTGATCGTCTCGTTGCGCGTGACCGGCGCGTAAACGCCGGGGATGCTCAGGCAGCCTTCATCGTCCTCCGCCTGGCCGCGGCCGCCGCTCAGCACCGGATTGATGAACACAAACTCCGATTCCGTCGCCTCTGCTTTCCCCTCGACGTTCGCAACAAACAGCCGATACGGCAGATCGACCTGGTTGGCGGCCAGGCCGACCCCCTCGTGCTCGTACATCAGCTCGAACATCTGGGCAACGATCTTGCGCAGCTCGGCATCGACGCGCTTGAGCGGCTTCGACGGGTGCCGCAGGGTCGGATGAGGATAATGGATGATTTGGAGGCTCAATGGAGTAACCGGTCCACCAGAGATAGGGGCAACGAAACATTCGATTATAGAGATGATGCAAGCACGGGCGAAGTGCAGCACATCGCGCCCGATCGCGAGGCAATTCTTCTTGCCGAACCAAAAGACTACACTGGACGCTTGCGCGGCGGAGCGCTAGAATCGCGCGAGTCATCGTCCAGCCTCCCGGCTAGCCGCAAGTCGTTCGGTGCTCATTGCTTGGGACACTAGATCAGAGCCCAGATGCAACGTTCCTCGCCACAATCCGCGCAAGCGCCCGAGCGACTTCTGCCCGCGTGGGCCTTCTCGCTGTTGTTCCACTTCGGACTGATCGTGTTGCTGGGAGTGGCGGTGCAGCACTCGCCGCAAGGAGCGGCCGAGGAGCCGGGGCGCAGCGCGGGCATCGTGTTGAAAACCACGAGCGCCCAAGGCGACCTCTACGAGGGCGAAGAGGACGTGGCCAAGAACCCGGCCGAGGAGCAAGCCGAGCCGGTGGATTTGCTCTCCGCGTTGCCGAGCCAGTCGGCGGCGGACCGCGTCGGCGAGGACTCGCCCCAAATGCCCGCCCCGGGTCCGGGGCCAACGAGCGGCGGCGGCGTTCCCGATGCGGGACAATTCCTCTCCAGCGGCGGCGGGCGTCGCGGATCGCCCTCGGGCGGCGGTGATGCCCGCGTGAGCGTGTTCGGCGTCGAGGGCACGGGTACCAAGTTCGTCTATCTCTTCGACCGCTCGTCGAGCATGGAAGGGGCGCTGCTGGCGGCTGCGAAACGGCAACTCATCGAAAGCCTCCAGTCGCTCGAAAGCGTGCACCAGTTCCACATCATTTTTTTCAACACCCGCACCCAGGCGTTCGACATCACCGGCGGCGGGCGGCGGATCGCCTTCGCCACGGACCGCAACAAGCAACTGGCCGCCAACTTCGTGGGCGGCATCGTCGCCGACGGCGGGACGGACCGGCTGCTGGCCCTTCGCGAAGCGATCTCCTTCTCGCCCGACGTAATTTTCTTCCTCACCGATGCCGACGACCCGATGTCCGCCAGCGAGCTGGAGAGCATCGCCCGATCGAACCGCCGGGCGCAGGCGGCGATTTGCGTCATCGAATTCGGCCGCCGGCTTTCGCCCTCGCCGGGAAATTTTCTCAGCGAACTGGCCCACCAAAGCGGCGGGCAGTATGGGTACGTGAACACCACGCGATTGACGCAGTAATGATATCCACGCTCGCAACTTTCCCGCCGCTCGTCGCCCAAACGGCCGACCATCATGCGCCGGAGACGTTCCTGGAAATCGTCTTCTCCGGCGGCATCGTAGGCGCCGCGATCATGACGCTCATCATCCTCTGCTCCATTGCTGCCCTGGCCCTGACGGCCGAGCAGCTCTTCACGCTGCGGAAGTCGGTCCTGATGCCGGCTGGCTTGCGCGAGCGGATCCATCAATACCTCGCCAGTGGCAACCTCAAGGGCGCGTTCCAGGCCTGCGAAGCGCAGCCCAGCTTCTTGGCATTCTTGGTGCGGACCAGTCTTGCGGAGGCCGAATCCGGCTGGACCGCGATGGAGAAAGCGCTCGAAGACGCCACGGCCGAGCAAACGGCCCGCCTCATGCGGCGGATCGAATACCTCTCGGTCATCGGCAACATCGCGCCCATGTTGGGCCTGTTGGGCACCGTGGTGGGCCTGCTGTTCGCCTTTCAAGAGGTCGCCAGCACCCAGGGCGTGGCGCGGGCCGCCGATTTGGCCGACGGCATTTATCACGCGCTGGTGAGCACCGTCAGCGGGCTGATCGTGGCCATACCCTCGCTCGCCGTGTATGCCGCGCTGCGAAACCGGCTCGACCAGCTTGCGGCGGAAGCGGCTTACACGGCGCTGCATGCGCTGGCGCCGGTAAAGCGAATCCTGATCTCGGCACGCGCGCCGGCGTCGCCCGGCACGCCGCCCCCTGCCGGAGCGCGCTGATGCGACCGCCCCAACGACATCGTGCCGCCAATGTGCGCGTGAACATGACGCCGATGATCGACGTCACGTTCCTGTTGATCATCTTCTTCCTGCTCAGTAGCCACCTGGCCCGGCAGGAGACTCAGCTCGAGCTGGATCTACCCACGGCCGCCAGCGGCCGCCAGGCCGCCGAAGACCAGCGGCCGCGGCTGTCGGTCAACGTGCGGGCCGACGGCAGCGTGATGCTCGGCAGCACCGAGACGCGGCCGGACGAAATGGTCCGCCGGCTGCAGATCGAGCGGGACAGGCTGGGCGGCGACCTGGAAGTCCGAGTCCGCGCCGATCGCTCGGTGCCATACGACGTCGTCGAGCCGATCCTGCTGGCCTGTGCCGACGCCGGCATTTGGAACGTCACCTTCGCCGTGTTTAAGGAAGATGTGAGTAGGTGAGTGAGTGAGTAGGTGAGTATGTAGCCCTACTCACCTACTCACCTACTCACCTACTCACCTACTCACCTACTCACCTACTCACCTACTCACCTACTCACCTACTCACCTACTCACCATGCGCGTCCCCACTCACCACGACCGCCGCCCCGCCGACATCGCCATGACGCCGATGATCGACGTCGTGTTCCTGCTGCTGATCTTCTTCGTCTGCACCGCCAGCTTCCAGCTCGCCGAAGAACTGCTGCCCACCAGCCTCGCCGTGGCGAGCGGCACGAGTACGCCGCCGGCCGTCGAGCTGGAGCCCGAGCTGGAGCGGATCGTCGTTCGGGCCACGCGGTCGGGCAGCGAGACACGCTGGGTCGTCAATGAGCGGCCGTGTGATACGCTGATAGAAGTACGACTCGTTTTGCAGGCCGCGGCGGAGATCGACCTGTCGCTGCCCGTCATCCTCGATGTGGCCGGCGAAGTGCCGCTGGGCGATATGATCGACGTCTACGACCTGTGCCGGCTCGAAGGGTTCGAGGAAATCCAGTTCGCGGCGGAGCGAAAGTGAGTTTATCGCGCAGACACAGACGGCGCGGCAAGTTTCTCGGCGCCCTTGGCTTGTGTTTCGGCCTTCTTGCGCCGGCCAGCGTGTGGGCGAAGCCGCTTGCTACGAGCGCGGATTCGGCAATCCAGCGGGCGATAGATTTCACCACGCAAGCATTGGCCGCGCCCCCGGAGCGGCGAGACTCGCTGTGGGAGCAAGCCGAAAGCGCCTGCACGCGGTTCATCGATCAATCGCCGGCAAATCCGCGCCGCGTAGTGGTCGAAGTTCAGCGCGGGCTCGTGCTCCAGGCGCGCGGCGTGCAGGCTCGCCAGGCGGGCGAATTCACTCAGGCAATCGAACACTTGCGCACCGCGACGCGGCTGCTCGATGATGTCGCCGAGTCCGTCGACGGCCAACTTGTCGACTTGCGGCTGCGGCCGCAACGCGGCCGGCCGGCGGAATCGCTGAGCGTCGAGGAAATGGAATCGCTGGGGTCAAACGTCGCCTTCCAATTGGCCCGTACGCGGCACTACCTCGGGCTATGCCACCCCCGCGGCAGCCCCGATCGCGACGACGCGCTGCTGCAGGCCGTCGCCGGGTTGACGCCCTTGTCGCAGCGCGCGCCGGCGGACGAGTTGGCGTGGAACGCTCGCAACCTGCTCGCGTCGTGCCTTCGCGCCCTGGGACGGGTCGATGCGGCGGATAAACTGGTCGCCGCGTGGCTCCGCGAAAACCCGCCGGCCGACGCCGCACAGCGCCTATCGGCCGAGCCGGCAACCGCGCCATCGGATTCCAGCTTCGCGAGTCAAGGTCCGCCGCCCGACGAGTTCGACGCGGAGATGGCCGCGGCGGCTGCCGAGCGCGAAGCCGGTCGCCTGGCGCCCGCCATCGAACGCTACCGCACGCTGGCCCGTCGTGACCCGAATCACCCCCGCGCCGGTGAAGCCCATCGGCTGGCCCTGTTATGCATGGCAGATTCACTACGCGCGAGCCCGCCCGCGAATCGGTCAGCGCTCGCCGAGTCGTACGAACGATTACTGCGGGAGCATTTGTCCGATTGGCCGCGGGACGCCTCGGCCAATGAGGTGCGCCTGTGGCTGGGGCAGCTTCTGGCGGCCCGTCGCGACTGGGCGGGCGCGGCCAAGGTGCTGCAACAAAGGGAACCGTCGTCGGCAGGTTTTGCTGAAAATGTGCAGTTGCTCGT
This sequence comes from uncultured Planctomycetaceae bacterium, assembly GCA_964532675.1. Taxonomy (GTDB): domain Bacteria; phylum Planctomycetota; class Planctomycetia; order Pirellulales; family Lacipirellulaceae; genus JABDGM01. Next base: position 4,557 of record CAZHIV010000348.1, on the reverse strand, counting down.
CCGCTGCTACGAAGGCCAATTGCGGCAGCTCGAACGCCAGAGCCCGGAAGATTCGCACCGCCGCGAGCAACTCCTCGCTGCCGCCGCGAACTACTTGCAGCCAATCGTCACCGGGCCGACGAACCGCTGACCCGATCCCTGGAATACGCTGCAACGCGACACGGCCCTGGCGCTGGCGCGGCTCCACCTGCGGTTCTCCATGCAGCCGCCGTACGCGACGCAGCTCCTCAGCGCCGCCTTGCGCGGCCGGCACGCCGATCCGGATCCCGAGCAATTTGCCGCATGGGAAGCGACGGCAAAACTCCTGCTGGTCGAATCGCTCGCGCGCGGCGGCCGGGGCGCCGAAGCACGTGCGATGGTGGAACAACTGGCGAAGGCCCCAACCGCCGCGCTGCTGGAAACGCTGGCGGCGATCGATGGGGCGTTGGGGCCCGATTCCACGACGGCCGCTGCCGTCGACGAGGACGTCGGCGAGCTGATGCTTTCCCTGCTGCGCTTGCTCGATACAAGGCGATCGGAATTAAACGCCGGCGCCGCCACGCGGCTGGGCGGTTGGCGTGCGCGTGCGTTGTCGGCCGCCGGCGATCGGCCGGCGGCGCTGGCCCAATACGCCGCCCTCGCGGTCCAATCGCCGGACGACGGCAAGATTCAAGAAGGCTACGCGGCGCTGCTGGCCGCGTCCGAATCGCCGGCCGACTTGCGCCAGGCACTCGCCCGCTGGCAGGCCGTGGAAGCGCGCAGCCGGCGCGGTGGGCCGCGCTGGCAAAGGGCTCGGCGCGCGCGGATCGAGCTGCTCACGCGCCTCGGCGAGCGGGCCGAAGCCGAGAAGCTCGTCCAGCTCACGCGGTTGCTCTACCCCGACGGGGACACGCCCTTGTCAAATTGAACCGCCAAGAACGCGGAGGACGCCAAGAAAGACAAAGACCTAATGTATTGCTCTTGGCGAACTCGGCGTTCTTGGCGGTTTCATTGAAATTGTTAGACGCTCTTTGAACAACTCGCCGCCGCTCGAAACGCGCTTACCACGGGCCGCGGACGGGGTACACGCCGAACTGGATCGTGTCGCTGGGCCAGATGGGCGTCGGGCGGAAGGGCCCGCCGAATGTGCCGTAGCCGGGGAAATTTCGCTGGAACTGGTGATCGATCCGCGAGATTCGCGAGCTGGCCACGCCCCAGCCGTAGTTGGTCTGCAGGTTGGCCGTGGGCGGCACGACCAGCGCGACCGGTTGGCCGTAGTCGGTGTACGCGTAGTTGCGGTTCCAGTTGTACCACGCGGCGCGCCGGACGGGCGCCATGTAGCAGCCATTGCAGTAGCCGTTGTAGCAGTAATGATCGGCTGTGGCGGTCCGGGGCATGCCGCCGACGGCCGGCAGCGCGACGGCGGCGGCCAACAACAGCGTGTTAAGGGGTCGAAACATCGTCGTCTCCGATGACGGGCGGGGTGAGTGGGCGGGATATATCACAAGCGCGGCGGGACGGGCGGCTCAGAACCGGCGGGGACTGTCCCAATTTTTCCGAGTCCGCGAGGAAAAATGGGACTGTCCCCCTTTCCGGGACGGTTCTGGGATAGGCTCTAAGTCAACGCATTGGGAGGCGCCCTCTAGAACCGCAAGCCGGGATAATAGAAGTCGTTGTGCAGCGCCCAAATGTTATTGCTCATGGGGAAGCGCAGGTCGGACATCCAGTTGTGGAACCGCACGCCGGCGGTGCCGTAGCGAACGTTCGTGCGCCGCCAGCCGGCGCCGGGGTTGTGCGTGTAGTACGCGCGTTTGTGCTTGTACAGGAACTCGTGCGGCATGAACGGCTGGTAGCTCACCCAGGTATGGCCGACGTTCGGCGGCACCGGCCGCGGAGCGATGTACATCTCGGCCGCGGCGCCGTTGTAGGGGCCCGGCTGGGCGTAATAGTTGTAGAACAAATCTTTTTGCTGCTGGTAGCTAATGTGGCGCTTGCCGTTCCAGCCCGGCTTGAGCTGGGCGCAGGCCCGGTGCGGCAAGGCGAAGCAGACAATGGCCGCGAACAACAGGCCGGCGGCGATTTTCAACGACGAGTGCCTCATCGGATGGGTCTCCGTGAAGTGGATGGATGCGGGCGGCGCCGTCGATCGCAGAGCGCCGATGCGGTGGGGCGGCTGGCAAGGCGTGGGTCGCGCCGCCCGGTGGCAAGGTCTTTCAATGGTGTCGGCTAGCGCCGGTCGCAGGGGTGAATCTTTGTGTAGCGGATAATCCAGATGCAGCTATTGTCGGGCCCGTCACAGCGGGAAATGCGTCTGGGTCCACGCGGAAACAGCGGGTATAATTGGCAAAACCGTCACAGATTAACATCCGCGACGTTCAGCAACCTGGGGAGAAACGATTGGCTGTTAAGCGCACCAAGAAGACCACGAACAGGATCTCGCGAAAAAAGAAGCGCCCGGCGGCGCCGTCCGCGCGGGGCGAAAAAAAGCGCGTCGAAGCTGCGCCCAGCAGAAACGGCGACGCGGTTGAGGACTCCGCTTCAGCCGCTAATGAATCCGACCATGCGGCGACCAACGGGGCCTTGGCGCCGCGCCGCCGCGCGACCGCGCAGTCGATGGCGGCCAAGCAGCGCGACATCAGCGTCAGCGAGTTCTTTGCCAAGAACCGGCACCTGCTGGGCTTCGACAACCCGCGCAAAGCGCTGCTCACCACCGTCAAGGAAGCGGTCGACAATTCGCTCGACGCCTGCGAAGAGGCCGGCATTCTGCCTGAGATTTGGGTCCACATCGAGGCCACCGGCAACGACCGCTACAAGGTAGGTGTCCAGGACAACGGCCCCGGAATTCTGAAAAAGCAAATCCCGCTGATTTTCGGCAAACTGCTCTACGGATCGAAGTTCCATCGCCTCCGCCAGAGCCGCGGCCAGCAGGGCATCGGCATCAGCGCGGCCGGCATGTACGGCGTGCAAACGACGGGCAAGCCCGTAAAGATCATTTCGCGAGTTTCCGTCAAGAAGCCGGCCCATTACTACGAAATCCAGATCGACACCAAGAAGAACCAGCCGCAAATCCTCAACGGCCGCGGCGAAGGCGTGGATATACCGCCCGGCCAAAAAGGCGCCGACTACATCCAGAAACACGGCATCGAATGGGTCGACCAGCCGCACGGCACGCGGGTGACGATTGAGCTACAGGCCAAGTTCGTCCGCGGCCGCGGCAGCGTCGACGAGTACCTCGAGCAAACGGCGATCGCCAACCCGCACATCGCGCTGCACTACAAAGACCCGGACAACAACGAGAAAGACTATCCGCGCTCGGCCGACCGCCTGCCGGCCGAGCCGAAAGAGATCAAGCCGCACCCGTACGGCGTCGAGCTGGGACGTCTCATCACGCTGCTGCACGACGCACCGAGCTCGACGGTGGCCCAGTTCCTCACGACGACTTTCTCGCGCGTCACTTCGGCGGTCGCCCGCAAGATTTGCAACGCGGCCAAGATTTCGACCCGGGCCAGCACGCGCCGCATCGGCCGCAAGGAGGCCGATTCGCTGTATCAGGCCATCCAGGCCACGAAGATCTCCGCGCCCGCGACCGATTGCATCTCGCCCATCGGCGAGGACCTGATCCTCAAGGGACTGCACCAGGTCGTGCCGGGCGAGTTCTACACGGCGGCGACCCGCCCGCCCGCCGTATATCGAGGCAACCCGTTCCAGATCGAAGTCGGCCTGGCCTACGGCGGCCAGGCGGCCATGCAGTACGTCACTAAGGAGCTCTTGCGCGAGCTGATCGACGAGACCGATGCCCGCACGATCCGGCAGTTCCTCATCCACACGTTCAACGGCCTGGGCAGCGACGCGGCCGACCGCATTATGAAGGAGTCGCAGCTCGGCACGCGGCAGTCCCCTTCCAGCCTGAAGCCGAAGGAGAAAGAGCGGCTGCTGGCGGCGATGAAAGGCGTCAACGTCTCCGAAGGGCAGACGATGGAGGTGTTGCGCTATGCCAACCGCGTGCCGCTGCAGTTTTCGCCCGCCAGTTGCGCGATCACGCAAACGGTGGTCGGCACGAACTGGCGGAGCTACGGGCTGTCGCAGTCGCGCGGCGCGCTGCCGAAGGGACCCGTCACCGTGATGGTTCACGTCGCCAGCGTGTGGGTCCCCTTCACGAGCGAGTCGAAAGAGGCCATCGCCAGCTATCCGGAAATTCAGAAGGAGCTGCGGCTGGCCCTGCAGGCCGTGGGCCGCAAGCTGGGAATGTACGTGCGTCGACGGCTGAAGGTGAAGCAGCAAAGCGACCGCCGGCAGGTTTTCCTCCGCTATCTGGGCGAGGTGGCCACCGCCGTGAGCGAGATCAACGCCGTCGACCGCGTCGCGCTGTACGAGCAGCTCCTCAGCGTCGCCAAAAAGCGTACGGCCGACGCCGACGTGAAGCTCGACGACCGCGGCCGCCCAATGGAGGACGCCGACCTGGAGCTCGGCGCCAACGTGCTCATCGTCGACCCCACCGAAGCCCCGGCGGCGATCAACCGCGCGCCCGTCGCTGAGGAAGAAGCCGAGACGACACAGAAAGGAGTAAATTCATGACTCGTATAACTGTCGATGCCGAGA